>JAQBOS010000367.1 GCA_028287925.1 Mucilaginibacter sp.
CGCCGCAAAATAATTTCTTCTGCCAAATTGCTGCGAAAGCCAGCTGGTTAGGGGTATAATAATCACATTTGCTAAAGAGTAGGCGGTTATTACCCAGCTTATCTCGTTTAAAGTTGCGCCTAAACTACCGCGCATATTGTTTAGTGCCACGTTTACAATAGTGGTATCAATTATTTCTAATAAGGCGCAAAATACTGCGGTAACGGTGATGATGACCAAACGTGGCCCGTGTTCTATTAATGATTCTCCCTGCCTCTGCATTTAAATTAACTTTCAAACAAAGTTATATATTTGATAGTCAAGATTGCAACTAATATTTGAAAAATTTCATTTTAATGATTAATTAGCTGCTGAAAGATGATTTTTAATTAAGTTTGGTAATCAGGGCATCCGACTGAAAATAGATACAGGAATAGAGCCATCCGGGCGGGGCGGAACCTGCCAGGTCAATTTATCTCCTTCAAGTTTGAAGCTGCTGACGCGGGTTGTCTCATCCCAGTTGGGATAGGAAGCACGGTCCAGATGAAAAGTGATAGTGCTTTTTGCTGCGTCAACAGTATAGGTACCAAAATGACAGCTGGCACTTAGAACGGCGTCTTTGTATTCTTCCGGAGTGCCTTTCGCGCGATCCCCCGATGCGAATTTTACGCGATCCGACCGAAATATTTCTACTACATAATGGCCGTCGGCGGTAAAAATGGCGATACCGTGGGGGGCTGTTCCAAAATCAGCCACCTGACTTCCATCCGGCAGGATCTTGTCGGCAGCAATAAGACGCCAGGAACCGGCAAGCAATTTCGATTGGGAAAAGACAGGTATTGTTGTGAATACTAGCACGAAGAAGAAAATACCTCTTTTTAAGGCTGAAAATTGTTTTTTCATGACTTTGATTTTTGATGATCAAAACTGTCCTTTAAAAATTGGTTTCAATAATTTTTTCTACGGGATTACTTTTATTTCCAACGCAGCAAGCCATTTATTCGACATTTAGGCTAATCGGGTTTTTTTAACCAACTGTCTGAATTTTCAGGGCAATTGCAGGAAATAATGGTTTAACAGTGTAAAATAATGTATTAAGAAAGCTAAAGTACTCGAAGATTACTTGTGGTTAAGCATCCTGAATTTTAATGGCGACAACCCACATGCTTTCCGAAAAGAGCGAATAAAATAAGAGTAATCTGTATATCCCAATTCATGAGCGATTTGTTTTACATCTATATCGCTATGATATAGCAAACGCTTGGCTTCACTGAATATTTCTTGTTGAATCCAATAACTTACCGTTGAGCCTGTAACTTTTTTTATAGCCTCATTTAAATAGCCTGGTGAAACATTAAGCTTTGAGGCATATGCCGACGGGCTCTTAATGACATGAATATTTGTTGCAAGTAGATTTTTAAATTGACGGGCAAGTTCCGCAGATCGGGTATGTTTATTTTCTATAGTTTCAACAGTATTATAGGTGCTGGCTGCCATTGCCAAAAATGATTGGACAAGGGTATGAATAATTGGTAAGTAATATTTATCAGCCTGTCGTTCAATAAATTCATTTCGCAAAAGGCCAAGCAGGTTTGAATACTGCTTTAATTCGTAATCCGTTAGCCTGCAGGGTAATTGCAAGTTTAGCCGGTGCTCAAAAACATCTCTGAAATCCGGTGGAATTAATGAAGTGTCCACTGCCAGGAACCACCCTTCAGCGCGATCAGTTTTTACCCGGTAATGAACTTGTGACGGTAATATATAATAAAGCTGACCGGCGGTAAGAACGATGTCCTGAAAGTCGACCTTTAATGTTCCTGAACCGTTTGTAAGCAGGAAAAAAATATAATGATCGTCCCGGTGAGCACCAGCGTTTTTCGTTTCATGCTGCTCATCGCCGGACCTAAAAACTTTGATCTGCAGACCTGCACTTGTCTTATTTTGCAATTGATCTACCGGGATGCTTTTCATCAATACAAAAATACCTTTATATCTTCAAATTCAACAGTTTGTCTGCATTACCATGAGCAATCTGTGCTATTTGCTCATCAGAAAGCTCAATCGCATTCAAAAATTCAACGCCCATTTCGTTTGTACTGAACGGATAATCAACAGAAAACATAATATTATCAATGCCAAAAGTATCCAAAGCAATTTTTAATGGCGGCTGTGTAAAAAAACCGCTGGTAGTAATATGAACCTGGTCACGAAAAGTGTCAGTAAACGTGCGCTGATTGGCGCCTCCGTTTCCGGGTTTGAATGCTTTCTCCGACCTTGCCATCATCATCGGCAGCATTTCTCCCATATGGCCAATTATTAGTTTTAGTTTGGGATACCTATCGAAAATTCCTGAAAAAAGCAGGCGTAAAACATGGAGAGCGGTTTCCGAGTGCCATCCCCAGCCGTAACAGGCTAATGCTTCTGCCATACCAGAATGATTAGGCAGTCCACAATAGTAAATATCGGCTATTCCTTTTGGTGGCAGGCCAGGGTGGAGATAAACAGGCACATCCAGCTTTTCAGCACGTTCAAATATCGGTGCAAATTCAGGTTGATCTAAAAACTTATCCTTCGTTAGCCCCCGGATCATTGCACCACGAAAATGATATTCCTTTACTGCACGTTCCAATTCGTCGGCCGCTGCAATGGGCGCTGTCATCGGTAAATGGGCAAAAGCCGTAAACCGGTTCCCGAACCCTGCAATCCTCTCCGCTATCAGGTCGTTATATTGCATAGCAAAAGCAGGGCCTTCCTCCGGGTTCAACAAATTAGCGCCTGAACTGTCCACGGAAAGTACCTGCATCGAAATACCATTAGCATCCATTGATTTTAAACGTTCTCCGGTAATATCGGCCAGCTTTGGAGCTATCCGTTGCATAGCCGCTGATTGACCAAAACCACCCAAAGCCTCTTTGGGTATTTGATCAGCCATTTCCGGGAAGGAAATATGTTCTTCAAGTGTAACTATTCGCATATTAAAGTGCTAAATAAATGTCTCTAACGTACTCATGACAGTTCATAAATACATAACGCAAAGAAACATACTCAGCTTTTAAACCGCAATGAGCTATTTGCGGTAGTTATAGGATTATTCATGGATTAACCATAATCCGATAGCAGTGCTGTGTTTAATTAATGAACCGGTACATACAATATGTTATACAGTTAACTGTTTGCTATCCCGGAACAAACTGATCATTGGTTTGGGTACTTAGTATTAATCAGAGGGTTGTTGGTTGGGGCCAGCCTCAAGAGCCACACGGCCTTAGCATAAAGCTAAGGCCGTTTTTTATTTTAATCGAAATTTCAATCTTCGTTTCAATCAAATGGAGGCCCATTTTGGTTCGAACCTATCCTCCCACGGACACTGGGTGAGATTTTCAATTTTATTTTTCAGCTTGTCTAACTTGTTGTTTTATAGTTGTTTGTTTTACTTTTTAAGCCTGAAATATGGTTCGAGCTTTTCGGATTCGTCCGATATCTCGTTTTTGGAGGAAATAAAGTTTTGTTTAACCACTTGCTTAACCAAAAAATACAATAGGTTAAGATATCATTCCGCATCCACTTTAGATAATTCAACACCTCTTTTCTTAAAGTGAGTAATTACTTGAGAGGTGCTAATAGATCGTTTTAAGTCTTCGTGTATTGTTTTCATGATTTATAAATTATAGTTTGTAAACACTAAAATAAACTGATATTTGAATAGTTTGATGTAATGAGTTCAGAGTGGTAAATGAAAGATGATCGACTAAACTTATATAAATCCCTATTCAAAGGCAGAGAGGATGTATTTGCTTTAAGATGGGAGAAAGGTGGCAAAAGTAGCTATATGCCCGCTTATAGTTTCGATCCTAACCGATACCGGCCCCATCAAATGAAAGGCGGCACGTTCCAAACCTTCACTGATAAAACTTACCTGGCACTAACGGACGACCATTTAATTAAACATCTTAAGGGAGAGCAAGTTGTTGGACTGTACCCATTGTTGCAAGATAATACGTCCTGGTTCATTGCGGCCGATTTTGATGAAGCTGATTGGATTGAAGAATGCAGGGCATTTATAAAGGTTTGTGAAGAACATGATATACCGGCCTATTTAGAGCGTTCACGATCCGGCAAAGGCGGCCATGTTTGGATATTTTTTGAAGAGCCTTACGAGGCATTCAGAAGCAGAAAGATAATTATGTCTTTGCTTCAGAAAGCAGGTGTAATTTCGATGTTCGATAAAAACTCAAGCTTCGACCGGCTTTTTCCTAATCAGGATTACCATTCAAAAAAAGGCTTGGGCAACTTGATTGCGTTGCCGTTAAACAAAGTCACTTTAGATAACGTCAATAGCTGTTTTATTGATCCTGAAACATTACAGCCCTTTGATGATCAGTGGGTATTTTTAAAAACAATCAACAGGATCACAATAAGCCAGCTCAATTACATCTATAAAGAGCAAACTTATCAGGGCGAACTTTCTACAGGTTTATTTTATAAAGAACAACCTATGGCTGGTAAGTTGGCGATTGTATTAAATAATGTAATTCATATTAGCCGGGTAGGTTTGCCTGCTTCACTTGTTGGTTTTCTAAAAGAGGAATTAAACTTTGCCAATAATGAATACCAGGTAAAAAAGAATATCAATAAAAATACTTTCGGCATAAAACGTTACTTTAAGCTACTGAACGAAACATCAGAATCCATTTCAATTCCACGAGGTTTTATTGGCAGGCTGTTGCGTTTTTGTAAAGAGCAACAAATCGAATATACCCTCGAAGATCAAAGAAAGAAAATAGATCCGGTTATATTTAAAGGCGCTATAACTTTAAGGGAGTATCAATTACCAGCACAGCTTGCAGCCGCCAAAAAGGACTTTGGGATTATTGTTGCTCCGCCTGGTTCGGGTAAAACCGTGTTGAGTTTGGCTGTTATAAAAGATAAACAGCAACCAGCGCTTATTTTAGTCCATCGTAAGCAATTGGCAGATCAGTGGATGGAGCGCATTGAATCCTTCCTGGGCATTCCGAAGAAAGAGATTGGACGTATTGGACAGGGAAAGAACAAACCTGGTAAACACATTACTGTCGCCATGATCCAAAGTATGGAAAAGGCGCTGGACTCATCAGAATTCCCCGAATTAATGAACGCTTTTGGCACTATTGTCATTGACGAATGCCATCACATCCCGGCAGAAACCTATCAGCGGGTTATCGGAAAACTGAATAGTTACTACATGTACGGACTTACGGCTACGCCATTTAGGAAGTACAATGATGGCAAATTGATATTTATCCATTTAGGTGAGATCATCCATGAAGTTAAATCATCGGAGGTAAAAAATCAATCAGGTACGCAGATCATCATCACGGAAACGGACCTATTTGTTCCGTTTAATATCAAAACAGACAAATTCGAAACGCTTTTTAAAATTTTGATACACGATTCAGCACGGAACCAGCTCATTTTAAATGATGTGGTTTCGCAGCTAAATACCGGTAAAAAAGCTGTTATTATTACGGAGCGGAAAGAGCATATTACTTCTCTCCAACAATATTTAAAGCAACATTATGATACTATCGCATTAAGTGGCGAAGATTCCGACTTAAATAAAAAATCTAAATGGGCTGCCATAAACAAAGGAGACTTTCAGGCACTGATTACAACAGGCCAATATTTTGGCGAAGGAACCGACATTCAAAATATAGAATGCTTGTTTTTAGTTTACCCATTCGCTTTTGAGGGTAAGCTGATTCAATATATCGGCAGGGTACAACGATCTGAAATATCACCTGTTATCTACGATTATCGCGATCACAAGATCGGCTACCTTGAAAGACTGTTTCAAAAAAGAAACTTGTACTATAAAAAGCTTGATCAAATTGGCTTAACAAGTCCGGTAGATGAAAGTGAAATAGTAAGCGGGCAAATCAACGAAAAAATTGAGGTGCCAATCGAACAATTGGAGTTCAGGTTTGGCAGCATTGCTTTTAAACATAACATCGCCGATTTTAGTGGAAAAGAGGTGGAGTTTGAAATCGAAAACCTGAATGTCAGGCCAGAATTTACAGTGCTTAAACCATACTTCATACGATTTTTAAAAAGCACAACGGTATTGGTTAATATAAGGGCTACATTTCAACAAAACAGGCTGGTGTTTAAATTAGCGACCTCCAATGATCTTGATAAAATAAACCGCGAGGTAATTGAAAGTGTAAAGTTCCGGTTCTTAAATAAGGAGATTATTAAGGGCATCCCTGCGGGTGAAGAAAATCTATTGGATGCCGGGCAAGTACAAGGTGGCAACGAACAATCGATTTATACAAGCGAAGATGACTTATTGGAAAATATACTGGCTCTTAAGCAGTATAAGCACCACCGCCAACTTCGATATCTTTCTCAAAAACATGAACGAACGATATTGAAACTTCGTTTTGTATTGGAGCCTTTCTCATTTGTGTTTTTGCTTTCCGGTAATAATCAATACCATTTGGTTTGGGAAACATTAGATACTGAGGAAGCGACCTATATATGGCACATCGGGAAATCAATTTCTGAACTTGAACAAAGTGTAAAGAAGATAGATAGGTTGCTTGGACAAATAAGAATAAAAGGGCGGCAACAATATCTTGAAACTAATCCCGAACAGTTTAGCCGTATTGTACATGATTATTCTGATGATACTAAAGGCTTGATTATTTGGAAAGACCTTTTAGAGGAAAGGCTATTTTAAGTTGACTATCGTAATCTTCTACTTCTAATTTGGCGTCTTGCTTATCATTCTTTAAGTTTATCACTAAATCATTACGGGTTATTATGGATTTTAAAGATTATCAATCTTTGTTAACAGACATAAAGGCAAGAATTCGCAACGCACAAACTAAAGCGGCTCTTGCGGTAAATGCCGAATTGATTATGCTTTATTGGGATATTGGTAAAACTATAAATCAGCTTCAAAGTGAACAAGGTTGGGGCGCCAATGTTACTGCACGATTAGCCGATGATATCAAGAATGAACTACCTGAACTAAAAGGTTTCTCTGAAAGAAATTTAAAGTTTATGGTTCAGTTTTACAAGGAACATAATTCAGATGACGTAATTGGGAAATAGCCTGTTTCCCAATTAGAAAATGCAAACCAAGCAAATACTGAATTTATGAAACAGGCTGTTTCCCATATTCCCTGGGGGCATAATATTTTGCTGATGCAAAAGATCAAAGACAAGCAAATACGTTTTTGGTATGTGCAACAAACGCTCTTAAATGGCTGGAGTAGAGATGTGCTTTCATTAATGATAAAGAGTGACCTTCATTTTCGACAGGGAGAAGCAATCAATAATTTTTCAAAAACCTTGCCCGATCCACAATCTGACTTAGTAAAGGAAACGCTAAAAGATCCATACATATTTGACTTTATTACAATTACGCAGTCCTTTACAGAACGCGAGTTGGAAACTTAACTGGTAAAGTATGTAGAAAAGTTTTTATTAGAATTAGGTGCTGGCTTCGCTTTTGTTGGCAGGCAACACAAATTGGTTGTTAGCGATCAGGATTTCTATTTAGACCTCTTGTTCTACCATCTTAAAATGAGATGTTTTGTTGTCATTGACTTAAAAAAAGGAGACTTTAAGCCAGAATATGCGGGAAAAATGAATTTCTATTGTTCGGCCGTTGATGACCTAATAAAACATCCAACTGATAAATCTACCATTGGTCTTATTCTTTGCCAAACAAAAAATAAGGTTATGGCAGAGTATGCATTAAGGGATATGAGTAAACCCATTGGAATTTCAGAATTTGAATTAACCAGATCATTGCCGAAAAACCTGCGTTCAAGTTTACCAACTATTGAAGAAATAGAAAATGAATTAAAAAATGGTGGGGACCGATAAACTAAATTCGTCCATTACAATTTTGTCAATGTTTTAGTTTCAAAAAGCAATAGATCATAGATGGCTCTCACCTAAATTTCCAATTCTTCGCAGTTTCTCAATGAATTGGTTCGAAAAAACGCCACTGTCGGGATAGCTATGGGAGCCAGCCCGTAGGGAAGCTTTTCGAACCCCCTTTTTGGAGGATTTGAAGCTCTTGGCAGCTTCTTAATATCGGTTATCTTAATCGTTCTTCAAACTTTTACCGGATTTGCCATTGCAGCTTTAATGGATTGAAAGTTGATGGTACCAAGTGCAATTAACAACGCCAGTACACCCGCTAATGCAAATACCCACTATTCTATGGTGATCCGGTAAGCAAAATTCTGTAACCATTTGTTCATGGCAAACCAGGCGATGGGCGTAGCTATAATAATGGCTATTCCTACCAGCATAAAAAAATCCTTTGATAACATGCCTGTAATGTTATTGAGTTTAAATCCGGTTTAGAACAGGTGTAGGCCTATAACGCGGTCAGCTCTACTTTCAGGCTAAAATCATCGCGGCTTAATTTGCCTTTCCGCAACTGGCTGATGTATTTTAAGGCGCTCAGCCTGTCGAGCTCCTCCTGGTATGATTTGCGTTCTTCATCTGTTTGCGGACTGTTGTGCAGCCGGAGACGGATTGATGTCCGTGATATTTCCTCCTCCAGCAGGTCCGGCAGGCAGGTTTGGAAGTGGTTAAACGTATTGATGGGGAAAGGGATCAGGGTCATTGCTTTTTCTTGGTTAAGGATAGCAATCAGATAATAAAGTGGTTTTAAGCCTATATTATCTTTTTGTTAGCAATTTGGAGCTGGTACTGTTTTTGCTGGTTTTGGAGAAGAACAAAAAATATACTAATTGTAAGCATGACCCATGGTTCACCCGCCTGGTCAGGCGTCAACGCTTAACCGAAAATCAATATTGAGTGTCCACACTCAATATTGGTCTTGTATAACTGCAGTTATTGAATAAAATATTAAAAATATAGTTGGCTAAAATTTTTACCATAACTTAATATATCTTTGGAACCAAAATTTATAATCGTATTTTCATGGCAAAGGCATCTGAAATTAAAGTAGGAAATATATTACGCTATAACGGCGAGCTTGTAAGCGTTACAGAAGTTCTGCATCGTACACCAGGTAAAGGCGGGGCATTCTATTTAGATAAGTTTCGTAACATTAAAACCGGTAAAATTGTGGAGGCCCGTTTAGCCACTGACGAGCAGGTTGAAATTTGCCGGGTAGAAACTAATGATTTCCAATATCTGTACGAAGAAGGTGATTACATGGTAATAATGGATAATACAACTTTTGATCAGTTTAATATTCCAAAATCATTATTTGGTCCGTCTGCAAAATTTCTAAAAGAAGGAATGAACGTAATAGTTTCATTTGAAAGTGAAGAACCTATTATGGCGCAGGCGCCCAACAGTGTGGAACTGGAAATTACTTATGCCGAACCTGCTGTTAAAGGTGATACTTCTTCGGGCGCGCTTAAATATGCAACAACAGAGAATGGCATAGAGATAAAAGTACCGCTTTTTGTGAACCAGGGCGACAAGGTAAAAGTAGACACACGTACCGGAGAATATCTTGAGCGTGTGAAGTAGGTGGTCATAAAATTATTCAGGTTGATCAGGTAATGCCCAGAAGCAAAGCCCCGCACATGTGCGGGGCTTTGCTGTTTGAAATAGTTTTGACCGTAGCTTTATATAAAGTTATTTTGATTTAACTGTAAAGTGCCTGGAAACGCCTTGCCGTCGGTAAGAATTACCCTTAGGGTTTACGTTCTCTTTGTATAGGGAATTACAATTTGCGATCAGTTTTGGCGATAAGATCGTCGTTAAAACTTGCAAAATGCATTTGTATATAGCCATTATCATCAAACTGAAAAACCTGGACGCCATAACTTCTGTAAAACTGATCCGCAGCATCTTGCCATTCATATTCAAATCTTACGGCCATCCGGCCCTTTAGGGCTCCCCAAAGATCCAGTCTTATCTTAAAGCCCAGCTTTTGTTGCCATTCGCGGATCAGGAATTGTTTGAGCTCTTCACCACCATTCAAAAATGCTGTTCCGAACCTAACTTCAGCATCTTCTGAATAATTTGCAACTACTTTTTCTGGGTTTAGCGTGTTCCAGTCATTTTCTAAAAGCCTGAGTTTTTCTGCAGCTGTCTCTATATCCCATGGAGGCAGCGGGAATCTTTTTTCTGTTGTCATAATACAAAGGTCATTATCTGCAGGTAGCGGGAGCATGGATAAATCGTGCTTTGACATGGACGATTAAAGCATCATTTTTTTTGATGAGCATTAAGCATTTGCCCGGTCGAACCCGACTGTATCCCTGAAAAACTGCGGAGATACGGCTACATGACTTTTGAAAAAGCGACTGAAATAAAATTCATCATTAAAACCCAGCTCGTAGGCAATCAGCTTAATGGGGTTTGACGTAAGGTATAATTGCCGTTTAGCTTCAATGATAATTCTATCCGCTATCAGGCTTGAGAGTGTCTTGTTAAAATGAGTTTTACTTACCCTGTTCAGGGCTGCAGTAGAAATATTTAGCAATTCAGCGTAATCACCCGCGCTATGAAGGGATTTAAAATGTTTCTCAACGGCATCTTTTAAGCTATTTAAAATATCAGGATTTTTTTTAGCTGGTGCATCTGCTGAATTTCGTCGTTCAATTTTGATCCTGGAGGCGTTGATGAGCAATATTTTTAAGTAAGATATAAGCAATTCAAGTTGTGAAGCCCCGGGCCGTTGCATTTCAGATTGAAGCCCCGCAGTAATAGTTAATAACTGCTGTGTTTCTTCATGGGTTAAGTCGATGACAGGTGATTCATAAATATTGTTAAACAAAACCCCATTGCAGGAAACCTCGTTTCGATGTTTATGCAAGCAGAAAAATTCAGGATGAAAATTGATCATAACCCCTTTAAATTCACCTTCAGATTTGATCTTAAAAGGTTGATAAAGAGAAAAGCACAGAAGGCTGTTTTCGTTAAAAGTGTATTCTGAAATATCTGCCATCAGGCTGCCTTTGCCTGCTAATACCAGGATCACCGAAAAATAGTTGTATTTATTAAAACCTCTAAAGTATTCATCATCTTCAAACGCATGAACTTTGATTGCTAAGGATTTGCTTTGAGGATTGATTATTTCTAACACGTTATCGTTCATGATAAATTCATTCAAAATAAAAGCATGCAAAGTTAGAGAAACCCGGAGTAATAGAACATTTAAAATAACCGGTTCATGCTGTTTGCATAACTGATTTTTT
>JAQBOS010000446.1 GCA_028287925.1 Mucilaginibacter sp.
CCGTACCATTAGGGCAGCGGTACATTGTATTGCGTATGCACCATATTACCATATAGCTGGGTAATCAGGTAAGCATAAAGTATATCAATCGCATTAAAGCCCATAAAAGCAAGTGGTAAATAAAAAAACACCCGGTAAAGCGGCTCAAAAACGGTAGAACGGAAGCCGGTGGTAAAGTTAAAATGCTCAGACGAATGATGTGTTACATGGATAGCCCAAAACAGGCGGCAATAATGGCCTGTATAATGCAGCGCCCAATATAAAAAGTCCTGCGCTACCACCAATACAAGCCAATAAATTATGGCGTTATGTATTTCAAACAGCCTGAAATGCCAGGCATAGTTTAAAATAAAAAATGTACTGCCGCCAACAACCAGGTTTAATAAAAAGGCAAGCGTGGTTAAATATATATTGGTAAACGTATCACGTTTTTCATAATAATGGCGGTTTTCCCGATAGCTGAACCACATTTCAAGTACGGTCATTACCACCAGTAATCCTATTAATAGCAGTGCGGTTTCTTGTCTTATGTCGGGGTGGAACATATTTATTTCAGATTTTTCACTTATTGCTTATTTTCAATGGTGTTCAAGAGTGCTTCGCAGTTTCGGATGTTCAATTTCGAATTTAAAATTGGCTTAAAATAACATCTTAACTAAACTTATACTTACAAAGCTATATTATTTGCATAATAAGCCAAACTTTCACAAAGTTCGGCATCTGTGCAAATATTATCAAGCCTGCATTGGCCTATGCTTGTCAATAACGTGCAATTTATTTGGCCGTTTTGGTTCTTTTTATCCTTTAACATTATAGAACACAGCGTATCGTAATTTGCTTCTGCCAGGTTGTACCGGGGGTATAAATTACCTATCACTGTTACAATTTCCGTTAGTTCATCGCTGCTTAGCCCGGTTTTTTTGTGAGATAGGTAGGCTTCGCAGATCATCCCTAAGGCTATTGCTTCGCCATGTGTTAAAGGGTCTTTATCATTTATCAGCGAGTTGGTTTCAACTGCATGGCCAATGGTGTGCCCAAAGTTAAGCGCCTTGCGGATGCCATTTTCCTTCGGGTCTTCAATAACAACTTCGTTTTTTATCTCAACGGAGCGATAGATCAATTCCGCAGAAGGAATACTTAAATCGCTGTTTTTTAACGCTTCCCAATAAACGGCATCAGTAATGAGGCCATGTTTAAGCATTTCGGCAGTGCCTGACAGGATCTGCCTTGCCGGTAATGTTTTTAAAAATGCGTCAGCAATAAACACCGCTTTCGGCTGTGTAAAGGTGCCGATGATGTTTTTAATATTGTCCATATCTATCCCTGTTTTGCCGCCTACTGAAGCGTCAACCTGCGAAAGCAGGGTAGTGGGTACATGTACAAAATCTATCCCGCGCTTAAAAGTTGAAGCCGCAAAGCCGCCCATATCGGTAATTACACCGCCACCAAGGTTTATCAGCAGGCTTTTAC
Organism: Mucilaginibacter sp.; assembly: GCA_028287925.1. Classification (GTDB taxonomy): domain Bacteria; phylum Bacteroidota; class Bacteroidia; order Sphingobacteriales; family Sphingobacteriaceae; genus Mucilaginibacter. The sequence goes on from JAQBOS010000446.1 coordinate 1,471, forward strand.
GGTCGGCTTCAAAATCGATCAGCATTTTCCAGATGCCGATGCAAAAATCAATGGTCTTGCTTTCTTCGCCTGAATTAACTTCAATAATGTCGAAATTTTCATGACCTTCAAATTGCGCCTGGATCAGTGGCAGGCAATGGATAGAGGTATGCTCGTCGGTTAAAATAAACGACCGTGAATAATTGCCGGCCTTAACAAACTTTTCAAGTTCGGCTATGCTGTCTTCAAAAAATATTGGGTAATTGTCGCTTTGAATAGTTTTCATAATTATATAACGCTGATAGTTTCGCCCCGGAATTCAACCGTATCACCTTTTTTTACTTTAAGACGTTTGCGGAAATCAACCTGGCCATTATACCTCACTTCGCCCTCTGTTACAGCTATTTGCGCCTCGCCACCGGTCTGTACCAGGTTGGCCGCCTTTAGCAATTGGATCATGGGGATATAGTCTCCGGTAACTTTAAATTCTATCATGAGGCAACAAAAATAAACTATTCAATGAATAATGAGATATTTGGCTTGCAATTTATAATTTTGCGCACCGGTTTATATTTCATAGATCATAGTTTATGGTTGTTTTCCATTTATTATGAACGATTAACTATGAACCATGTACTAACTGACCATGATCGAAAAAAATAATTTATCTTTTGAAGATACGGAGATAGCTTTCCGTCATTCTTCAAATTCCGACCTTAAACGCGCCTATTGGTTGTTCAGGGTAATTAACGTTAACTTTTTAGTAAAAATAGGCCCTCCTATAACCAGTTTTGCTATAAAAATTGGGTTACCCATTAAAGGATTAATAAAGGCCACTATTTTTAAGCATTTCTGTGGCGGCGAAACTATTGCCGAATGTGATAAAACTATTAAAAACCTTCATAATGGCAGCGTAGGTACCATTCTTGATTATTCTATTGAGGGTGAGGATGATGAACAGGTGTTTGATAATACCCGCGATGAAATTATCCGCACTATTGAAAGGGCTGCAACTGATAAAGCAGTGCCCATTACTGTGTTTAAAATTACAGGGGTTGGCCGTTTTTCATTATTGGAGAAACTTGATGAAAAAGCACAGCTTAGCGTTTTGGAGCAGGAGGAATGGCAAAAAGTACAGGCAAGAGTTTTGGCAATTTGCACAAGAGCCCATGCAACAGGTATCCCGGTAATGATTGATGCCGAAGAGAGCTGGATCCAGCAAACCATTGATATGCTGGCTTTGGATATGATGCTCCTATATAATACAGAAAAAGCTATAGTTTATAATACTTATCAGCTATACAGGCATGATAAGCTGGCATCGTTAAAATATGATCATGCAATTGCGGTTAAAGGGGGATTTATATTAGGAGCCAAATTAGTACGTGGCGCTTATATGGAAAAAGAACGTAAGCGAGCTGCAGAAATGGGCTATCCATCGCCAATTCAACCGGATAAGCAATCGGCAGATAAAGATTATGATGCTTCCCTTGATTTTTGTACTGACCATATTGATACCCTTGCCTTTGTAGCAGGTACCCACAACGAAGAAAGCTGCAGGCAGCTCGCCGAACTTTTGGATAAAAAGGGCATCAACCATAAAAATCCGCATGTTTACTTTTCGCAACTGCTGGGGATGAGCGATAATTTAAGCTTTAACCTTGCGAATGCGCAGTACAATGTGGCCAAATATGTTCCATACGGGCCAATAAAAGCAGTTTTACCCTATCTTTTCAGGCGTGCACAGGAAAATACCGCCATTGCCGGGCAAATGAGCCGCGAGCTGAGTTTGATAGTTAAAGAAGTAAAGCGGAGGAAGATTTTAAAATAAAAACACTTGCAGTTAAAATACCCGGTTGAAATTTATCTTTCTGTAAATTAATAGCAGTAATAAATTTAACCGGGTATTTTAATTCGTGGTAAAAGAATATTTTCAACTCACAATTGCAGATTATTAAGGTTGAAATTTAGTTGGATGCATGGATAATCAATCCTTCGCCGGGAACCCATTTATCGTATTCCATATAGGTTGCTATTCTTTTGGCCTCTGTTGCTCCACGGATCTTAGCAACCAGGTGCAATGCGCCGTCAATTCCTGCCGAGATGCCTGCTGTAGTCATCACCCTTCCATTATCCACAAAGCGTACGTTTGATAAAACTTTAGTTTTTGGTAAGGCCTTTCTCAATCCATCAATACTTTCATGAAAAGTGGTGGCGGTAAGGTTATCCAATAATCCTGCTTTGCCTATAACAAATGCCCCGGTACATACTGAGAAGTAATAATCCGGCTGCTGTTTTTTCACCCATTCAATTACTTCAGGGTCATTAGCTGCATTGCCGGCATTGCCTCCAAAAAATGCTAAAATATCTGCTTTAGGGGCATCTGCTATGCTGTAATCAGGGCTGATCTTCAATACACCCTGCGAAACGATCTTATCCTTTGTTTTTGAAACGACGGCAATGTTGAAACCGGCGTAAGAAAAAACTTCAAGCGGCCCTGCAAAATCAAGTACCTCCACGCCATCCTGTAAGTAAAACAATACGGTTAACCGTTTGGCAGAAGCGGCTTCCTGGTGTGTTTTGATACTTTCTTTAATCAGCGTCATCCCGCAATGCGGGCAATTACCTGGTGCTGTATAAGCCACGTTATCGCAGTCGTTATTGCATGGCGGGCAATAATAAGCGAATTTCTCTTGTGAAAAACCATTTAAGCTCAATACTATAAATAGGATAAGCAATAAACCTTGTTTTAAAATTTTCATATTTTTTTTTCCAAAATTACCACTACCCAATGATTTCAAAAGGACAGCTATGCGCAATATCCGGACACGCATAACAATGGCTAATGTCATTAAGTTAACATTGGTTATACTAACCACATAGCAACGTCCGGTAGCCCCACCTAAATGGCAACGCCCTCATGAACGCATATTAAAAATAAACAACCGTGAATAATCCTCCCCGGTTGGCTACCGTGTACCCACATCTTTTCCTAACCCCGTCGGGGTTCAATATTGGTAGAAAAACAACAACCCAATAATTCGTGTGCCGTAGGTACATAACCCCGCCGCAAAGGAGTCGCCGCTAAATAGTTCAATAGGTTTCGCACCTATGGAGCGAAAATTGATTGTTTTCGATTTTTCTACCAATATTTTGCTCCTAAAGGAGCCGCTTTTCTTTATAATTAATTGAAATAAAAGATGTGGGTACACGGTAGTCCGGTTGGGAGGACTTGAAAAAACAAACGCTGGCGAAGCTAAAGTCTCCCCTACCGGCTAATCTATGCACACAAGTTAAAAAGCCTGAAATTTGATTAATCTGACATGTTTTTTTGCCAAATCTTATACAAAACTAAGGTGTTCTGAAAAATAGTACT
>JAQBOS010000449.1 GCA_028287925.1 Mucilaginibacter sp.
ACCCTGGTACGGATCGGGGTAAATGCGATTAGCAACCAGCCCGGTAAGCACAGTTGACGGAACCTTAACCGGAAACCAGTACACCGGTGAATGATATTGAACGCTTGAGAGCTGCGCGCCATCGGCACTTATGAGCGCTGACGACTGAAGATCAAAGTTAGTTAGCTTAACCTGTTTTACATTCGCATTTTGAGCAAATAAAGAAGCCGGGTGAATTAAGTGTGAGATAAGGCCGAGAGCAGCCAGTGAGATTAGTTTTTTCATCAGTATAATTAATTTAAGCCGGGGATAATGGTCTTTCCGCCGGTAAAATTCATAGCGGTAAATCTAACTAACTAAAGCTAAGGGTAAACTGTACTAATTTACCCTTTTATTATACTATTTTGAATTGGCAGGGGTTTTATTCTTTCAACCTGCCCGAATTGTTTTTTAATACTATCAAAGGCATAAACTTGTCCCAGTTTTGCTTTATCCCTTTTTGATTGATGAGCGCATGCCCTGTAATAGAAAAATTGCCTAATACAACATCAGGATAGCCGTCATTATCCATATCCGCAACTTCCATTGTCAGCCATCTTCCATAGTCATTAACAGGGATCTCGTGGGCTATAAATTCATTGGGCTTGGTTTGTTCCAGGTAGGTAAAGCCCTGTTTAGGGTGATCTTTAAAGTCAGGAAAATAAGAAATGGTTGCAATGTCCAAATCACCATCATGGTCAAAATCAGCAGCAATGGCCTTCATCGATCCATCTATGTGATGAAACCACGTTTGCTTGAATGTCCAGTTGCCCTGGTTAGTGAATATGTATACCCCATGATAGGGTTTTAGTACGGGTGAATAATCGCTGTTATCGCCGCAAGTATATAAAATATCAGGTTTGCCATCGTGATTAAAATCAGCCAGCTGGAAACTGCTCGATCCATATACCGGCGGAAAACGTAAGATGTTTTTTGTAATGAACCCTCCTTTTTTATCGTTCAAAAACATCCAGACCCCTTCATCGCCCTGGGCAAACAAACACATTACATCCGTATAGCCATCGTTGTTAAAGTCACCGGTTATCAATTGCTCACCTCCGGCTACTTCCCTGATAACCTCTTTTTTAAAGTGTTGATCATTTTGCTGGGTAAACAGGTATAATCCTCCTTTATTTCGCCCAAAGCCACAGGTAACATAATCAAGCAGGTCATCCTTGTTAAAATCAGCTGATACCGTTTGTACAGGCCGGGGTAAGCTATCAGCTATAACAACCGGTTTTGTGTTTTTATTTGCACTAAGATTTAGCTCTATTATCGAACCTTTTAATAAATCATTTGGGTTAAGGATCCCAATACAGGTAAATATGCACAGGTTATTATTGCTGCCGGCTGAATAAAAATTTGCACCAACGGCAGGCGAAGGCATTTTGGTAATTAATTTGGGTTCAAGTACGCTATTCCAGCTATAAAGATTGTTCCGCATATCGCTGCTGTACAGCTTTTTATCCGCAGGATTATAAGCAAGCATAAGCGTATTGGCCTCGTTACCTTTCGCATAGCTTGTATTTTGAGGTTTTACAAGGTTAAATAAAGCCCAGTCAGAAACCGCATTGTCTTTAGGAATTGTAAGTGCTTTAGGCGCTGTGCTTTTATAATATGCAGTTATTGCCTCAAAATCAGGAATGGAAATGGCCGACTGTGTAGTAAGCCCATATTTGCCGTGAAAATCTTCCAGTTTAAGTTGCTGCGCCATAGCAGGTAATACGCCGCGGATCCAGGTATCCTTATCAATTAATGAAGGATCTGGAAATTGATGACAACTTATGCAATACGTGTGCGCCAGTACCTTTCCATCGGCTATTTGCTTTTCTTCAGCGCTCATGAAAATATTACCACTACAGCATCTTAACACAATGGCTATAACAGCGAAAAAAGGAATTATAATAAAAAGCAAATACTTTACAAAGGGGGTACGAGTTTTACGCATCAGGAATATTTTCCGTTTTTTGATTGTTAGTTTAATCTATACTCATCAAGCTTTAAAAGTTGTTTTGCAGCCAATAAAATTTATTTTTTGAAGGTATTTTCCAATACTATAAATGGCAAATTTTTCGCCCAAAATGATTTTAATCCGGGCTGGAAACTAAAGCCGGTAGAATAGTTGCCTAAAATAATATCAGGCTTTCCATCATTGTTATAATCGGCAACGGCCATGTTCATCCAGCGGCCATATTTACTAACCGGTATGGTATGCGGCTTAAAGCTGAAAGGTTTATCCTGCTCAAAATAAATACAGCCTTCGGCCGGGTTATTTTTTAAATCGGCATAAAAAGCTGTGGTTGCAATATCAAGGTCGCCATCGCCATCAAAATCAGCAGTTACAAATTTTGTACAGCCATTAATCGGATAAAACCACTGTTGCTTAAAATTCCAGTTACCGGTGTTTTTAAAAACGTATAACCCGTGATACGGCTTTAAGATGCGCGAATCATTAAAATTATATCCACAGGTATAAATAAGATCAAGATTTCCGTCATGGTCTATGTCGGTAAGCTCAAAGTCTGTGGAGCCATATACCGGCGGAAAACTCAGCAGGCTTTTTTGCGTAAAGCCGCCATGCTTGTCATTCAAAAATAAAATTAAACCTTCGTCGCCGCGCCCGAATAAGATCATCAGATCTTGCCAGCCATCTTTATTAAAATCGCCGGCAATAGCTTTCACTGCGCCTGGCTTTTCGGTGATATTTACCTGGCTAAAAGTGTGATCTGGATTTTGTTTAAACAAATATACACCACCTTTTAACTTACCCTGACCGCAAATTACCCAATCAGTCAATCCATCTTTATTAAAATCGCCCGAAATGGTTTGAACCGGGCGGGCAAGTTCAGAAGCAAAAACTGTTGGCATTGAATTTTCAGCACCAAAATTAATGTTCATCACCTTTCCATTCGGAAAGTCAATCGGGTCAAGCCGCCCTATACAAGAAATCATGCCGCTAACCGCACCATTTTCACCTTTAACAAAAGTGGCGTTTACAGCCGGAGAAGGTAACCTTACCGATCCTTCAAGCTTTAAATTACTCCCCCACTCCTGCAACGCCCCTGAAACACCATCTGAGGTATATATTTTATGGTTGAAAGGATTTAAAGCAACCATGGTAGTAAATGATACCTCATTCTGGGCGGCAGGTGTTTTAAGGCTAAAACCTGCCCAATCATTAACAGCCTGAATTGGAGCTTTAGCAACAGGCAGTGAATCGGGAGCCATTTTATTATAATAGGAAACGATACTTTGCCACTCAAGCAGGGTTAAACCGGAGGTGTCTTTTTTAAAATAGCCATCGAGGTATGAAGTCATGCCCAAATAAGGCCCCATGGAGGGTAAAGTATGGTACTTCCACACATCTTTAGTAAGCAGATCCGGGGGTACAAGGGAATGGCATTTGGTACAATTTATTTGAGCCAGGTTTTTACCATCGGCAATCATGTCGCCTGTTAATACATAGCGGGTATTTCCTTTTTTCCTGCATCCGTTAAGTAAAATACTGCCTGATATTGCTACAACTACTAAAAATAAAATTGAGGTAAATAAGTATGTTCTATTACGGTTCATATTGATTTATACATTCAGGTTTAATTGGTTAATTTTAATTTGTTCCAAATAAATTCCGCCATTTGTTTTCCCTGGTTTGCACCCATTAAAGAGCTGTTCAGGTAATGGATCCCTCCATAATAACGGCTTTTGGCGGTTTCTTCGGCTGCTAATGAAAATGATTTAAAATGGCGCTGCATTCCAATATAATGCAGGTCGCTTGTATCCTGGAACTCAAAGTTATCACCAAACAGATGGGTGAGCGTTACCGCAGCGGCAGCGCTTATTGTTGAATGCCCGGCAGTATATTCAGGAAAAGGAGGAGTTTGCAATAGAGGAAGCCAGGTATGGTCAAGCTTTTCATTTATATTGGTAACCGGCCGTGCATAGCTGTATTTGTATTTTACTTCCCAACAACAAATAAATGCATCATATAGTGAAACTGAGGTAAGTGCATAAGCCTGCGCTGTTTTAACGCCATTTGCATGTGTTTTTTTACAGGCAATTGCGGTAATGCCTATCCAGTGTCCACCGGGAGTTATTTTTTTGTCAGCAAACATTAAATGTCCGTTATGTTGTATAACAAAAGGGTTATCATCCCAAAATTTGGCTATTTCAATTTGTTCTTTGGTTAAGTTCTTATTGGTATTATATACATCTGTATACTGCTTAACAAATGCGCTGTTTTTATCTTCGCTGTAAGGCGGCGGAGGCGGCGGCGAAAACTGGGCAGAAGTATCAATGGCAAATGCTTTTATAGTACCCCAGCAAAATTCCACCCCATCCATATAATCAGGAGGTGTTGGGCGCCATTTAGCCGGGCTATTTTCGCCTAAATATTTAGGCTTACCCCTTGATTGCGGGTAATTATCTACCGAAGATCTTTTTAATACCAGCTTGCCTATTTTTTCGCCAAACTCAACCGAACGTGCATAAGTTGAATCATCCAGGTTATCTTTATACATTGCATAAACCTTGTCTTCGTACTTTTTAAGGGTATCTATAGAAAAGGTGATCTTGTGAGCAACGGTAAAAAAAGCTTTTGTAGCCGCCAGGGCAAAATTATATTGTTTCCCTTTTTGCGGTTCAGGTGGTTTCCCAAAGCCTTTTAGCTGCGTTATAATTGAACTGTATTTCGGATCGGCATAGCGCATGGCCTCGTAAGAAGCCAGGGATGTATAGCCATAAATACGGCTTGCAACAGGTGGCGTAAATACGTCATAAATAATTACCTGGGTAAGCTGGTCCATATTATTATGAAGTACATCCGCATCATTTATCAACGTAATTTTTGGTTTCTGGGTACAGCTTGCAACAAATAGAAACCCTGTTAAAGCGGCTAATATTTTAAAATATCTCATATAAAAACAGTATTTAATTTAGTAAAATATTTCTTATGTGTCCA
>JAQBOS010000485.1 GCA_028287925.1 Mucilaginibacter sp.
TATAAATTCACTTCCTCCTCCGGGCTCGCTGGTTACGGTAATTTTACCACCGAGCAAAGTAACAAGCTCACGGCTTATTGATAAGCCCAGGCCTGTACCTCCAAATCTGCGGCTGGTTGATCCATCAGCTTGCTGAAATGCTTCAAATATTATTTTTTGCTTATCATGCGGGATGCCTATCCCTGAATCTTTTATACAAAAACTTATCGTTTTTTCCCCGGCACCCGGCACCACATCTATAGCAATTGAACCACTCTCGGGCGTAAATTTGAAAGCGTTTGAAAGCAGGTTTTTCAGCACCTGCTCAACCCTTACTTTATCAGTAAATATGCTCTTTGGCAAATCTTTACTGGTGGTAATGGTATAATTTATTTTCTTATTGCGGGCAACTTCAGCAAACAACATTTCCATGTCATGCAAAATATCGGCAACTTTAACATTATCATTCTGCATATCAAGCTTACCCGATTCAATCTTTGAAAGGTCAAGAATATCATTGATCAGGGTTAGCAGGTCATTCCCGGCATTAAATATTACGCTGGCATATTTAATCTGGTCTTCTGAAAGATTTGCCGGCTTATTATCCTTTAAAATGCGGGCTAATACCAGTATGCTGTTTAATGGCGTGCGCAGCTCATGGCTCATATTTGCTAAAAACTCCGATTTATATTTTCCGGTGGTTTCCAGCTCGCCAACCTTTATATTTATTGCTCTGCGGGCTTCTTCAATAGCCTGGTTCTTTTCTTCAAGCAAGCTTGCCTTTTCTTCCAGCTCGGCATTGGTTGTGCGCAGCTCTTCCTGCTGTACCCGCATCTCTTCTTCTGATGCCTGCAGCATTTCGGTTTTACTCAGCAACTCCTCATTGGTAACCCGCATCTCTTCCTGCTGGGCTTCAAGTTCTTCAGCCTGCTGCTGCACCTGCAATAGCAGCTCGTGCATTATGGTGCGTGCCTGCGCCGTATTAACCGCAATACCAATATCATTAGCCACTGCTAAAATGTAGTCGCTGCTGTTTTTATCAAGCTCATTGGCAAATGCAATCTCAATAACACCTTTTAGTTTTTTATCAAAAAAGAAAGGCACAATAAAGCTTTCTACTATCTCCTGGTGAATTAATGAGGACCCCAATTCAAGCTTGTCATTTAATTTACCTTTTACAACTGCCGCCTTTTCATCCTTTGCTACCTGCCCCAACCATCCTTCAGATACTTTAACAATTCTTTTTAAAGCATCGGGGTTGTTAAATGCATAGGATGCATAAAGTTCCAGGATCTCTCCTACTTCGTTAAACAAGTAAAATGTGCCTGTTAAAGCTTTGGTGTAATTACAGATCTCGGTCAGTACATTACCTGCCAGCTCTCTTTCACTTTGCTGGCCTTGTATCTTTTCGTTAATAAAGCCCGTTCCGGTCAGCAGCCAGTTTTGCGCCTTATTTTCTGACAGTACTATTTCAAGCTCGTTATTAGCTACTTTTATCTCCTTTTCAATCTTTTTCTGCCTTTCAAAAGTGCCCTGGATATAAAAGAACAATACCACTATTATAACCAAAAACACAATAGAACCAATTACAATGGTATCAACAACTTTTGATGAAGTGGCCTGCGAACTAGCTTTGCGTGTTGCAAGCAAGTTATTTTCAGTATTCTTCATATGGTCAATCAAAGAACGAATCTCATCCATACTTTGCTTACCGTTAGTAAGCATGTTATTATTAACCATGTAATCCAGTCCCTGAACCTGGCGAACCTCGATATTTGTCTTTAAAATATTAAGCTGAGCGCTAACCAGCGTTGCCAATGAATCAACCCTTCTTACCTGCACCGGGTTGTCTGCAATTTGCTCTCTAAGCTGTTCAATGTCACTTTTGATATTTGGCAAGGCAGCATTGTAGGGATCAAGAAAAGCAGGTTTATTGGTTGCTACAAATCCGCGCATGCCTGTTTCGGCATCAATCATTAACTGTAGCAAGCTGGTTGAGGCTTTTATTACCTTTTGGGTGTGTTCAACCTTGTTGGAATCATTTTGCAATTGGTTAATACTTTCATAGGATAGGATTCCAACAATAAGTACGAGTAATACAGACACAGCAAAGCCAGCGAATACCTGCTGGCGAAAAGAAAATCTTAACATGTAGGTTGTTTTAGAGATACAAATATGTTAAAAAAAATATTTTTAAATATACTTATTTGAGTAACAAGCAATTGAAATGATTAAACAATCTGAGTTAATTTTGTTTTGATACAGACTCAAAATTATTTTCAAAGCTTCTCTTTCTGCCAAAAACAACACCTGCCAATGCCAATAAAGCCCCGCCGAACAACAGGTACCAACCCCATTTGAACTTTATTTGCCTTGTTAAAAATGCGTCGATTGAATGAAAAGGTATAAAACTGAACGAGGTATGAACTTTTAGCCAGGCCAGCACATAAAATAAAAACACCAGTCCTAATGAAAACAATGCAGCCATCCTGGTTATTTTGGGTTGATTAAACACGGTTCCCAGGATCCCCACGGTTGCCACAAGCAGCAGCACTATTCCATAAGGCTTATTAGCGCCAAAAGCATCTATATTATACAAATGGAACGGACGTAAAATTGGGCAATAGGTACCGGCAATGATTATTACAAAACCAATAAATGAGGTTAATACATTAAGGCGCATTTTTATTTTTTAATTTCCATTTTATCGGCAAAGTGGGCACAGTAATCACGCAGGTCTTCTACAATATTTGTTTCGCCGGTAGCGCGCAAAAAGCTATCGCCCATGGTTTGCAGGGTCTCGTAAAAAAAGCGTTTCATCTCGTCAACAGGCATGTCCTTTGTCCAAAGATCAATCCGAAGGGTATTTTTATAGTTCTGATCCCAAAGGGCCAGCATTATTGATTTTACAGGCAATGCCTCCTTGTTTTGCGCATCTGTTGATTCCCACATAATATTTTCGGGAACATTGTCATCATCAAGTTGTATAGTAAGCTTTATTTCAGCAGTCTTCATTGATCAATTATTTAACAAGTAAAAATATAATAGCCGCCAAAGTTATAAAGCTTAGCTCTACTATCCATAATTTTTTAGTTGCCGGAAAGAAATTACGGAACATTATATCCATAAATGACACTACAACTGCAAACAGGATAAAGATCCACCCTACAGCCGTGCTCATGGTTTTAAAATGCGTACCCGAAATTTGAACACCATATACCCAGCTATAAACAGCTACAACTAAAAGAAATGCGCTTGCAAAATTCAGGGGGGTAATTCTTAGTTTCATAGTTTAAACGTAAGCAGATCAAACTTACGAAGTTTTAAAAACTTCGTAAGTCTTTCCCCGATCTTCTATATTAATGTTTTTTTCTGTATGATTTTGGCGATTTAGTTCTTTTTGCGGCTGGTCTGCCTGATGCTTTCGCTTTGGCGGCGTCAAACTTTTTATGCTGGTTCAGGGTTTTCTTTTCGTGGAAAGCGCCTTTAAAATCGGGGTCATCTTTCCGTTTTTGCATGTCCACCTCTTTGGCCTGCTCCTGCTTTTCTTCGTAAGGCGTTGCCTCAATAAATACATCAGCCGGGATCTCTGTAACCGGGATTGTCTGTTTTATCAGTTTCTCAATCTTGCGGATATAATATTCTTCGTTCGGGCTGCAAAAAGTGATTGCCTCGCCTGATTGATAGGCGCGTCCTGTTCTGCCAATGCGATGCACATAATCTTCAATAACAACAGGCACATCAAAATTTATCACATGGCTCACATCACTCACATCAATACCGCGTGAAGCTACATCTGTTGCCACCAGTATTTTCACCTCATCGGCTTTAAAAGCGTTTATGGCATTTATGCGGGTATTTTGCCCTTTATTGGCATGTAATACCTTCACCTCTTTTTCGCCAAACTTGCGGAGTAAAAACTTGTATACATCCTCTGCAGCCAACCTGGTTTTACAAAAGATGATCAGCTTTTTTATATCATCCTCAACATCAAGCAGCTTCCGGAGCAGGTTTATCTTTGTTTTAACATTTGGCACAAAGTATAAGTGCTGGTTTACCGTTTGCGCAGGAGTAGCCTGCGGTGTTACCTCGATAATAGTAGGAAACTCCAGGAAATTATTGGAAAGCTCGTGGATCTTGTCAGACATGGTGGCCGAAAAAAGCAGGTTCTGCCGTTTTACCGGCACCACCTCCAATATGCGGTTTATCTGCGGCATAAAGCCCATATCCATCATTTTGTCGGCTTCGTCAAGCACCAGCACCTGTAATGTTTTGGTAACAATGTGACCGGCAAGATATATGTCCATAAACCGGCCGGGAGTAGCCACAATAATATCAACCCCTTTATTTATTTGCTCAATTTGCGTTTTTGGGCCAAGGCCGCCATATAAAACAACAACACGCAGATCGGTATTGGCAGCAAAGGCTTTTACATTTTCCTCTATCTGCATAGCCAGCTCGCGCGTTGGCGATATTATTAATGCACGGGCATTATCACCCTGGGCATATTTAAGCTTCATCAGGATCGGCAAAACATAGGCGGCAGTTTTACCCGTACCGGTTTGCGCAATGCCCATTACATCCTGCCCGTTCAAAATCGGCGGAATAGCTTTTTGCTGGATAGGCGTAGCCTCCGTATAACCGGCATCGGCAATTGCATTTAAAATTTGCCGGTTAAATTTAAATTCTTCGAAAGATACACCCATCGGGCAAAGATAGGGTTTTTTGATTTCGGATTTCGGATGTTCAATTTCGGATTTATTTGAATGCAAAATTCGGAGTGTTGAATGCGGAATGACATTCCCGTTAATTTGCACCAAGATGACTTTTTGCTTCCGAGCTTTCGGACTTTTCCGTCTTCCGGACTTTCGGACTTTACTGACTTTCGGACTTAAAAAACTATTTCGTCGGCACATTGTAGCTATTCATCTATTCATTGCGTATTAATTAAATTAACAACTTACCTTGCACCAAATTTTAATCACATGAAACAAAAATTACTCGTATTATCTATTTTATTGATTACATGCATAAGTGCAGCATCGGCCCAAACAGGTCACAAAGGCGAATATTACCTTGGCGGCAGCCTGAGCTACGATTACAGCACCTACGGATCGTCAAATACTTACAATTATAACGATGGTTACACCATTTACACCACCAGCAAGATCTCTTCATATAGCATCAGGCCCGAGTTTGGTTTTTTTATAAGCGATAAATGGTCTATCGGGATTCAACCAGTTTACTCACGCTCCGGTGGTACCGAAACATCAAACTATTATTCATATACAACTCCGGCTAATAACTATGTTTCGAGCGATAAATATCATAGTGATGTTCTTGGGATAGGCGTACACGCCCGTTATTACGCTATGATAACTGATAAATTCGGCTTTTTTCCTGAATTTGGTATCAGCACTTTAAACAATACCACTTACTTTAAGTATGGTACGTTCAGCCTTGGCGGCACTCCTAATTTTGTGTTTTTCCCTACGCCAAAACTTGGTGTTAACCTTGGTTTTGGCGGTGTGGCTTATAACCTTGATTATCAAACTAAAGACAGCACTTTCCACTTAGGCCTTAATGACAATATATCTTTCGGGCTTAACTATTTTTGGGGAAGAAAGTAATTCTTGATTTCGGATATCGGATTTTCGATTTCGGATTTTGACCGGGATTAACGGATTTTAAGGATTAGGTGATGGATATCCCAAAGCAATCGTTTAAATCTCTTAATCCCGGTCTGTCTTTCGGACTTTCCGGCTTCCGGACTTTCGGACTTATACCTATCTTTGCCTTATGAGCTCAATCCTTATAAAATCGGCAACAATAGTTAATGAAAATCAGCAGTTTGTTGCTGATGTTTTGGTGAAAGATGGTTTTATTGAGCGGATTGATAAGCATATTGACGCTGCCGCTGAGAAAGAGATAAATGCCGAAGGCCTGTATCTTTTTCCGGGTTGTATTGACGACCAGGTGCACTTCCGCGAGCCGGGCCTAACCCACAAAGCAAACATTTACTCTGAATCAAGGGCGGCTGTTGCCGGTGGGATCACTTCATTTATGGAAATGCCCAATACTGTACCCAATACGCTTACACAGCAATTGTTGCAGGATAAATATGATATAGGTGCACGCACATCGCTGGCTAATTACTCCTTCTTTATGGGCGCCTCAAATGATAATATTGACGAGGTATTAAAAACAGATACCGCCAATGTTTGCGGCATTAAGGTTTTTATGGGTTCGTCAACCGGCAATATGCTGGTGGATGATCCTAATACGCTTGAGCGGATCTTTGCACAGTCGCCCATGCTGGTTGCTACGCACTGCGAGGATGAAGCCACCATAAAAAGCAATCTCGAACATTACAAACAATTATTGGGCGAGAACATCCCGGTAAGGCTGCACCCCAAGATCCGAAGCGCCCAGGCTTGTTACCTGTCCTCGTCAATGGCGGTTGACCTGGCGAAAAAACACAATACCCGGTTGCATATTCTGCATATCTCAACCGAAAAAGAAACTTACCTGTTTGACAATTCCATCCCGCTAAAAGATAAAAGAATAACCGCCGAGGCTTGTATCCATCACCTTTGGTTTACCGATAAGGATTACGAAACCAAGGGCAACCTGATAAAATGGAACCCTGCTGTAAAAACAGAACATGACCGTGATGGCATTTTAAAAGCCGTATTAAACGGGCGCATTGATGTAATAGCTACGGACCACGCGCCGCATACGCTGGAAGAAAAATCATTGCCCTACCTGCAAGCCCCATCCGGCGGGCCATTGGTTCAGCACGCTTTGCCTGCTATGCTGGAATTATATCACCAGGGCAAGATCAGCCTGGAACAAATTGCCGAAAAAATGGCGCACAATGTTGCTGTTTGTTTCCAAATAGAAAAACGCGGCTTTATTCGCGAAGGTTATTGGGCCGACCTGGTGCTGGCAGATTTAAATGCTCCCTGGAAAGTTAATAAAGACAACATTTTATACCAATGCAAGTGGAGCCCGTTTGAAGGTACAACGTTTAAATCAAAAATTGCCTATACCATTGTATCAGGCAATGTTGTGTGGGCTGACGGAAGCTTACATGAAGGTGAGGCTGGTAAACGGCTGAGTTTTATCAGATAATTCGTTATAGTTAAATTGACTCTTAAATAATATATGTTAAAATTTAATCCTAATGGGTTATTGATTCCGGATACCAACATTAAATCAGATGTTAATGAATTGGAAGATGTTTTTGTTAAAGATATTAACACAAGCAAGCGTATAGAGCTCTTTAATAACTATGCTATTTATTCAAGATCACTCAAAGAATTATGCAATAACAGCAATTTAATACAATGGATAGATGGTTCTTTCGTCACCCAAAAATCAGAGCCTAATGATATAGACATTGTTACGTTTATTGATTTTGAAATTGTTGATGAATTAAATGACAAGCTAATAAATTATAAATGTCCTGCATCTAAGAATTTGTTTGGAGTTGATGCATATTTAGTTAAGCTTTATCCTAAAGATCATAAGTATTATCCCATATGCCAGGCAGATTGGGCGTATTGGATGGATCATTTTAATAAAACGCGGAGAAATAGGATCGGGAATAAACTACAAAAGGGCTTTTTAGAAATAAATATGTAAATTTGAGTAAATGAAAAAAACTGAAATATATAAGTTGATGGACTTGATAGAAGATATCAAGAAACTTGACCAGTTAATTTCTGTTCATCGTCAAGCAGGTTCTTCTTCTTTCATGACCGATCAATATGAAGCAAAAAAGACCCAACTAATGGGGTCTCTTATAGATGAATTAGCCTCACCTCCGGTTCGATCAACACAGAGTTATTTATTGATAAAGATGATTTTAAATAAATACTATCCTGTTAAACCGGAAGAGGAATTAATTATTGACAGTGATATTAGCAAGCTTGCTGCTGCTATTTAACCCCCAAATAAATCCTCGCTTCTGTTTCTTCAAAGCTTTTTGGGTCTGCCTTATAAAAATCATAATCAGCGGTATATTTCCTATCGATATCACTTGCCCAGATCTGTTGCCAGGCCTCGCCGATATTGGCCGGGAACTGCCCCTCCAGGTAATAAACCTGGTATTTACCTGCAGGTATATTTATCCCGGTAAAGCCGTTGGGAATGTTATCTAATGAGTTAACCTTGCAGCCTAATATTGCAGTATATGGGCCGGTATGGTCTGTTTCGTATTCGGTATAAACACAACACATATCATCGGATGCTCTATCCTTAATATGTTGAATTAGGTTTTCTGTTGTGAACCTCGTCCAAAGCCCGCCAATATCAATTTCCGATTGTCCGTTTTGATTGGTTGTACGTACCGAAATGCCGGTGAGATAAAATTGATTTTGGCTGGATATTTCTGTTTTGGCTATCATTACTATAAGTTATATCGATGCATAAAATATTTTTAATGAATTATTTATAAAGATCATTTAAATAATTACATTACCAATTATTTTTCTATAATTTTCTTCAATCCATCAAAAACAGATTTCCAGTTTTGCTCTGAATGATCCGCCGCTTCCTGGGTTTTAACGCCATCCTGGGTAAGGATCAGGATAGTCTCCCCTCCCGCCTCGCTTAGCTCATAAGTGATATTATTATAATTTTCAGGCTTATTTTCGGTGCCGCTCATGCTGCTCCAATAAGTGTACTTTAATAATTTCGGTGCATCAATATCAAGGATTATTCCGCCGTCCTCATATTTATGGCCCTCCCATTCTCCGCTGAAAGTGATGGGGCTGCCAACCTTCCAGTCGGATTTTAAATTGGTACCGAAAAAATATTCTTTTACCATAGCGGCATCGGTTAGCCCTTTCCAAACTTCGGCAATCGGCGCCTTAAAGTTGATGCTTGTTTTTAATGTTAGTGTGCTCATGTTTGTAGTTGATTAAGTTAGATTATGTTGATTGGGTTGATTAAGTTTTTTCGTGCAGGTGGTGATTATTCTTCAACTCAATCAACCACTCACTCAATCAACTTAATCAACCATTTTACTATAAATTAGTTTAAAATCGCCTTCCGGGATCTCGAAAAAGCCAAAGCGAAACTGGTAGCCCCATGAGCTTTTATTTTTAATAAAGTCAAGATCTGCTATCAATGGAGCAATGGGAGTTTCCTTGCTTTCCTGGTATTTTATATTCCTGCGGTACGGGATAAAATTATCAGCCATTTTATGCTGATAGATCTGCTCATCGGCAACCTGGCCAATTGCGGTAAACGCCTGCAAAGGTTCATTACCGGCAAATGTTTGTTTGGGCGAGTAAAATATCACCCAATCGTTTACAGCCATCCGTTTTAAAGGCCCCTCTTTACCGTGATTGGCCTGCATAAAGCCACCGGCAACACCGCGGGCAATATGATCTTTTGAAACTACTACTATCCAGTAACGCACAATACTGCAATTTTAAAGTGTGTAAATAGCAGCTTCATAAAACAGCTGCTTCATTTTGATTACACAAATTAAATGCAAGCGAATGACAGCCCTATGTCAGTAGGAATTTGTTAACTGAAGATTTTTTTGAGCAATTGAGGCAGCTATGGCCCCAACCTGTTCTTTTAAACTATCGGGGCTTATAATTTCGGCCTGGTCGCCAAACATCATAAACCAGCGGGCAAAGCCCTCTATTGATGTGGTGAGGAATGTCATTTCTATTTGACCGCCTACTGTTTTTTCTGAAACAAAACCGCTATAGTATTTTTGATATTCCAGGTGCCCGTAGATCGCTTTATCAACCCGTATTATTACCATATCCAGTTCCTGCTCTTTGGCGGTTTGGGCAATGTAGGCTTTCAGGGTTGGGTGTTTACTGGTAAAAATTCTGCCGCTGCATTCAATCTTGTTAATCCGGTCAACCCTAAAATCACGGTATGCATTCCTTAGCTGGCAATATGCTATTAGGTGCCAGTAGCCATGTTTATAAAAAATACCGATAGGTTCAACATCTCTTTTGGTATGTTCCTGGTTGTGGATGGCAAAGTAATTTATATGTAATACACTTTTTTGGGCCATGGCGTTCAGCAAGGTTTGAATATGATCTTTATTATCAACCCTCAGCTGGCTATGGCTCCTGAGCACTTCAATATTACCGTCAATATCTTCCAGTAAATTCTTTTCAGCTGTTTTCAATATCGCCCTGATCTTATACATGGCCGATTTATGGTGTTCTGTAGTTGAGGCGTCAGTAAGTTTTTCAACAAACTTTTCGGCAGTTAAAAAGGCGGTGGCTTCTTCCTTTGTAAACATCACCGGCGGTAAACGGTAACCATCAACAATAGAATATCCTACCCCGGCCTCACCTATTATCGGGATCCCGGCTTCTTCAAGCGTTTTTACATCACGGTAAACAGTGCGCAAGCTTATTCCAAACCGTTCGGCTATATCACTGGCTTTAACCACCCTGCGCGATTGTAGTTGAATTAATATGGCCGAAACTCTGTCAATGCGATTCATGTCATCCAAATTAAATAAAAACCCGGTATCTTTATGCAAAATTTATTATTTTGCATAAAATGAACATCGACGACGATAAAATAATAACGTTTGAATCCTATTACGACCCCATGCTTGCGCACATTATCCGCAGCCGGCTTGAAGCTAATGGCATCCCCTGTTTTATTGCCGATGAAAATATAGTTATGGGCAACCCCATATATAACCAGGCTATGGGCGGCGTAAAGCTTAAAGTATTTGAAAAAGACGTTGAGCGGTGCCGTGAAATTTTAGCAAGCGAGGGCGATCTGCATGAGAGCGATCATTTTGAAATTGACGATGAAAACAATACCTATGTAGTTTGTCCTTTTTGCGCTTCAACAAACGTGAGCAATATTACCGAAGGTAAAAATGACGGACTTTTAAATACAATTATGAATTTAGCAAATCCTTTTCACAGTCAGAAAAACTGGCATTGCCATAATTGCCAGCAGGATTTTGAATAGCACGGCTAAGTTTTAAATCAGTTAATGACCTATCCAACACTTAAAATCAGCATTAAAATTGGCATAGCAGCGGCCCTGGCAATTATTCTTTTCCAGGTTTCAAACATCCTGCTGGTTTATAAATACTTTAAATTTGATTACTATATAACCGCTGTAGCAGTCCTATTTTTAATAGCAGGATTTTTCATCTCAAAATATAAGCGCACTGATCAAAAAAAGGATACTACAGAAAACCTGCTGCTAACCTTAACCTCCAAAGAATCGGCCATATTGCAAATGATTGCCGAAGGAAAAAGCAATAAGGAAATTGCCTCGATAAATTTTGTGGAAGTAAGCACCATTAAAACCCATATCAATAATATTTATACCAAGCTTGGTTTACAAAACCGCAGGGAAGCTATTCTTTATTACCGGGAAAAGTTGTAGTGGTTGTAAAAAGGCTGTAAGGGTTGGATGATTTTAATCAACTCAAAATCGGAACATGCTGATTATAAATAGGTTACATCGATTCATTAAAAAACATCAATTTAATAACATTTGATTATCAGTTACTTACACTTATTTATTCGCTAACAAAAAGTGAAACATTCTGATAATCAACATGTTTCACTGCGTTCCACCCCGTTCCGTGTGCAAAAATGGAACGCTTTGCCGGCGTGGATCCACAAACCTGCGCTTCGCCTCAACGCGGTTGGAGAAGGGTTTGGGGTAAGGTGACCGTTTGCTTATGTCGAACTTAAGTTAAGAAAATGTGCTGATTCTTTTTTCAACCTTTTCAACAATTACAACTTACTTCAACCTTTACCACATCCGTAACCTAACAAAATCCACCCTTTTTCCACCTTAAAAATTTTGTTTATGAGGTAAACTTCCTCCAGCTTTGTCCTAATCAATCTAAACAATAACAGTATGAAATCAACTTTAAAATTCGGGTTAGTAACGGGCTTAATAAGTTCCGTTTTTCTATTTGGCTTTTTCTCCCTGGTGGTTTGGCTAAATGAAAAAAATGGCTGGGGAATGCAGGCCGAGAACATAAGGGGGATCGGCGGGCTTTTATCAATCCCCATCCAGGCAATTGGCATTTACATGGCCATGCAAAACACAAAAAAGCTTACCGGCATGCTTACTTACGGGCAAGCAATTAAAACCGGTTTATTGGTTGCTATAACAATTGCGGTTATAGTTGCCATCTTTAGTTTTCTTTATTGCCAACTGATAAACCCCGGCTATGCGGAATTTATGGTGAAGGATGCCCAAAAAGCTATGATTGCCAATGGAGAGTCGCAGCAGCAAATAAACCAGGATTCGGTGATGGTAAGCAAGCAGTTCACTACGGGTGCGCAGGTAATGATGGCAATAGTGGGACAGTTTGTTACCGGGCTTATTATTTCCTTAATTATTGGCCTGTTTATAAAAACAAAAAACCTGAAGTAAAAAGGCATAAGAACTATTGTAACTAAGAGCCTGCTTCCTTTCCCCTCTTTGCGCAGCAGAGAGGGGTGACAAGCGAAGCGATGTCGGGGTGAGTAGACAACCGCCATGCATTAACGCCAATGCATTAGCGTTAATATCGCCCGCATATTTACCCACCCGGTCGACGCTTCGCTGGACCACCCTCCCTTCGCTGCGCGTAAGGAGGGTAAAAAAGCTTAACTTAATGACATTGGGCTACGCCTCTGTTAAGCAAGCGATAAAAGAAGGGCATCCACACTAGTCGCCATAGAACCCCCAAATTTAAACAGGCTCTGGGATTTTACCTATAAAAAATATTTGTATCAATAAAGATACATTTAGAGTTATTAAACCTAATTTCTATATTAGCGGCTATGTATAACCGCCGTAAGTTTATAAAAATATCGGCTGCCGGCGTTTCGCTGGCGGCGTTGTCAACTTCTAAAATTGCAAGGGCAGCTATTTCAACTTCGTTTTCCGGTGTTCCGATTGTTATCTCTACCTGGGATTTCGGAATAGTAGCTAATAAAGAAGCCTGGAAAACACTTGAAAAAGGCGGCAGGGCTTTGGATGCGGTTGAAGCCGGTGTGCGAATTCCTGAGGCAGATATGAACAATCATACTGTTGGCAGGGCCGGTTATCCTGATCGTGATGGGCACGTTTCCCTGGATGCCTGCATAATGGACGAGTTTGGTAATTGCGGTTCAGTCGCAGCAATTGAGGATATTGCACACCCAATATCCGTTGCCCGGCTGGTTATGGAAAAAACGCCACATGTAATGCTGGTTGGCGAGGGCGCTACCCAATTTGCGGTTGAGCAGGGTTTTAAAAGAGAAAAATTACTTACTCCAGAGTCAGAAAAAGCATGGAAGGAGTGGCTTAAAACAGCCAAGTACTCACCAGTGATGAATATTGAGAGCAAACAGCACGCTCCAGGCAATAAATATAACCATGATACTATTGGTATGCTTGCTATTGATGCTAAAGGCAATATATCCGGCGCTTGTACAACCAGCGGTATGGCATTTAAATTGCGCGGACGTGTTGGCGACAGCCCGATAATTGGTGCAGGCCTTTATGTTGATAATGAAGTGGGCGGTGCAACATCCACCGGGGTTGGCGAAGAAGTGATCCGTAATGTGGGCAGCTTTTTGGTTGTTGAGCTGATGCGGCAGGGCTATTCGCCGGAAGATGCCTGCAAAGAGGCTGTAAAGCGCATTATAAAAAAGAAACCCGATACAGCTAAGAACATCCAGGTTGGTTTCCTGGCCATTAATAAAAAGGGAGAATATGGCGCATTTGCCATCCAGAAAGGCTTTTCATTTGCGGTTTGTAATGCCGAAAAGCAAGATCTATTGATAGCGGGTAAAAGTTTTTATTGAGTTGTGAAATGCTTTATGATCATAGTTGATAATTCTTATCTAAAGAGAGACCAATTATTAACCGTAATTAAAACTATTTTCACTAATATCCCGTTAAAAAATTATTACAAAATATCTAACCGTCTAATAATTAAAAGTTTATAGCCCGCCTGCCTATAAACTATTAACAACGAATTATGAATAGCAATGACCCGTCAATTTTAGGCTCCCCTATTTCACTCGAAGTTTGCGCAAACTCGGTGACCTCGGCGTTGGCGGCGCAAAATGGCGGGGCTTCCCGTGTGGAGCTTTGTGAAAATTTATTTGAAGGCGGAACTACCCCCAGCTACGGGGAAATATTAATGGCCCGCAAGCTGCTTCATATTAAACTATATGTTTTGATAAGGCCCCGTGGCGGCGATTTTTTATACACAGACCTTGAGTTTAATATAATGATGGCCGATATAAGATATTGTATTGAGGCCGGTTGTGATGGCGTTGTAATTGGGATGCTTAATGATGATGGCACTATTGATAAAGCCCGCTGTGGAGAAATGATAACGCTTGCAAAGCAATGGGGCCTGGGTGTAACTTTTCATCGTGCCTTTGATATGTGCGCCGACCTTTACCAGAGCATGGAAGATATTATTGAGCTGGGTTGCGAGCGGATTTTAACATCGGGTGGTAAAAGTACCGCAATGGAAGGGGCATATAATATTGCCCGGCTGATAAGCAAAGCGACAAGCCGGATCTCTATAATGCCCGGTAGCGGGGTAAACGAATCAAACGTTGCCGACCTGGTACGTTTTACAGGGGCTACCGAGGTACATTCATCTGCAAGGGTACATGTATTGAGCAAAATGAAGTATAAAAATGAGCATATTATTATGGGCGATACCGTAGGCGATGAATACAGCAATGATGTAACGGATGCGGGCCGCGTAAGTGAAATTATAAAACTTGCCAATACCCTCTGATAAATCAAATAGCATTTAATAGTTAAACTATAGATCCTGTTAAACAATTCTGGTCAAAAATTCATTCAAAAATTCAAAATCGCGCAGAAAATAAGCGTATCACCTCTCTCTTAAATTTTATTCCGGGCAAATTTCAGTCAGATTTCCGGGAACGTTACCGTAAATAAATTAACTGTAAGTAAAAGTAAGTTAGTGTATTTGGTACATGCCATTTAAGAATAAATATCGTTTGCATTAAAATTCCCGGCAAAATTCAAACTTACTCAACATGCAATTATCCTAATTAATAATTTCTTTATAATTAACATCCATCAAAAATATAGGTGATAACTATTTAAAATATTTACTAAAAATTAATTTGCAATTATTAATCATTCCCGTAACTTAGTTTCCAAGCGTAGCTTACGCCAGTTGCTAAACCAATTACAACACTTATACCCTGTTTTGTTTAAATAAAAATTGATTTGGCTTAACCGCCACTTAAATAATAAGGCTTGCTTATTTGCATGATTTTGTTATGCTTTTATAAGCCCTGTTTGGTTTATTTAAACCAGGCCTATTAAAATAAGTAATTATGCCCGATGCTTTTGCATCGCACTCCGGGAACGTTCCCGGAGTAATGAGAAAGACAATAAAACCAATTGTAAATATTCTTTAAAACCAAAATTATGAAAAAACAATTCTACAGGCTAAGTCAGGCACTCCTTTTCATGGTATTGCTAACCTTTTCACAATGTAAAAAAACGGATGTAAAGGCCACCGCACCCGCGGTAAACGTTAAGATCAATAACACCTCTTCGTTTGCCGTCCCAGGCCCGGGTGGCGGTGTATTAATGCAGGCATTTTACTGGAATACACCCACAGGCACATCATGGTGGAGCACTGTGAACGGCAAAATAGCAGCATGGGATGCAGCCGGCATCTCTGCCATATGGCTTCCTCCTGCCACAAAAGGGCAAAGCGGCGGATCAAGCATGGGGTACGACCCTTTTGACTATTTTGATTTTGGTACTTATAACCAGATGGGCTCTGTAACTACCCGGTTCGGCAATTTAACTGATCTTAATACATTAATATCAAATGCACATACCCATAATATCCAGGTATATGCAGATATGGTGTTGAACCACAGCAGTGGCGGTGCTTTAGAGGCAAACCCATATACCGGCACAAACACCTATACCAAATTTGTTCCGCTTTCGGGCAAATTCCCAAGAACCTACAGCGACTTTCACCCCAATAATATCCATGCATCAGATGAAGGTGCGTTTGGCGGCTTTCCCGATCTGTGCCATGCCCAGGCTAATGTTTCTAACTGGGTTTATAACGCAAGTTACAGCATGTCCCGCTATTATAAAAATACCATGCATTATGATGGATGGCGTTTTGATTACGTGTTGGGCTATGGCGCCTGGGTTGTTCAAAACTATGTAAACAGCGTTGGTGGCTTTGCCGTAGGCGAAGACTGGGATGGCAACGCAGCAAATTTACAAAACTGGGTAAATGCTACCGGTGGGACATCTTCTGCATTTGATTTCGCTTGCTTTTACGCTATGCATTCGGCCTTTGACAGCCATGACCTTACCCATTTGAATGATGATATGCTGTTGAAAAGGAATGCCGCCAAAGCGGTAACCTTTGTATCCAATCATGATACGGATATTATTGGCGATAAATACTCGGCCTATGCCTATATTATGACCCATGAAGGTTACCCCTGCGTATTTTATAACGACTATGAAACCTGGCTTACTAAAAGCAGGATGAACAATTTGATCTGGATCCACAGAACATTAGCTGGTGGCACAACTACCAATTTATATTCTGCCACCGATCAATACATCGACAGGAGAAATGGTTATGGTGCTGCACCGGGTGTAATTGTATACTTTAACGGAACCGATTACTGGCAGCAACAATGGGTAACATCCAATTGGGCAAATCAACAGATCAAAGAATATACCGGGGTATCAAGCTGGATCCAAACAGTAGCTGCTGACGGTCGCGTGTTGATCCAGGCGCCTCCTCACGCCTATTCAATCTGGTCCGTTACAGGTTATTGATAATATTAACTCTAAGGTTATGTCAACAGTGTTAAACTCAAAATTCTAAAATAAAATTCAGTCTTTGTGATCTTTGTGTCTTCTTAGCGATCTCTGTGGTTAATTCTAAACCGCAAAGGGCGCAAAGAAGGCACAGAGAAACACGGAGTATCCTTTTAATAAAACCCTTTTTTAACCAATACAGTCCAAATCCACAATATGAAGCTATCCCTGTTACTCATCTTTACTGTCACTTTATTTTATAGCTGCACCAACAATAATAAAAAGTCACTAAACAATGCAAATGAATTAGTCTATAATACCGATAATATAGACACCGGCGTATTAAATGTAGAACCTGCGCTTACGGGAGATATAAAAAAGCAGGAATTAAACACGCATCTCAAACTTTCAAATACCGATTCAAAAGACTTTGAAATACAGGAAATTGCTATAAACACGCCTAACGGATCAAATTCACTACCAACAACTTCATTTGCTCCTTTTTTATTAAAGCAGGGAAAAGACACAACCATTGCTTTAAACTTCATTCCCTTTAATGATTATAAATTATACCAGATCACCGGGATGCATGGCAGTTTTAAACCGGTTTATAACGTTGCCATTTCTTATAAATTAACCGGTAGCAACAGTATCTCAACTTTATCATTAAAATCCGCAGCAGAAAAAGGTCAATACCTTGCTTATAGTAAAAAAAACGTAACGTCTGTAATTGGTTATTCCTTTAACACCACTAAAGGCTTTAGCGAAAACCAAAAAAAGTATCTTGAAGCCTTAAAGCAAATACCGCAACCCCCATTTGTATTTTTAAGCGATCAGGAAATAGCTGTTTCCGGTTTTAATTTTCGTTTGAAAAATTACTATCTGCAGGATACGCTGCATGCTGAGCTATTTATTGTAAATCATTCCGATTTCCTGGTAAAAATAATTCCGGATGCTTTTGATATTACCACCTTAGACAAATCATTGCCGGGAGATGTTAAAACGGTTAGCTTGGAAAAGGTTTCCGGCACACAACAAAATATATCGATGATTGAAAAGGGTGACAGGATGCTGATCCATTTTAAAAAGCACATCAAACTAAACGCACCTGGAAAAGAGCGCCTGCAGCTTCACATAACTAAAGTTTTTTTGATCAAAGGCGATAAAGCCCTTTTTACCGAAGATCTTGAGCTATTACCGGTTAATTTTTAAAATCACTTGCTATGTATCAGGAATGAGAACTTTTTCCGCAACAATAAAAAGGTAATACCTATGGTGTTGTATATTGTTTCCATTGATTGAAATTATATACCTTTATAATTAGCTAATGTAAGAAAATGAACATAAAGGGAATAAAAACAGATGCGGAATACAAAGAAGCCCTTCAAAGATTAGAAATAATATTTGATGCCAAATTGAATAGTGAAGAAGGGGATGAACTGCAAGTATTAGGAGCATTAGCAGATGAATATGAAAAATTACATTTCCCAATAGAAACCCCGGATCCTTCTGAAGCAGCTAAATTTAGAAAAGAACAATTTAACCAACTCAATTAATTTGCCCATTTCATAATATTAGTTTATTATTATGCTATGCTTTATTTCAATTACCTGGGGATACTTTTCGGCGTATCGGAGCTATTGCTGCTTATTTTAAAAAGATCAAAAAAATCAGGGGTCAAAGCCACAAATGATGGCAGGTCATTACCATTTTTATGGATAATAATTATAGCATGTATAATAATTGGCAACCTGCTTGCCAAAAGGCAGGTATGGGGAGCATTAAATTCAACCATAACCCAACCTGCAGGTATTATTCTGGTAGTAGCTGGTTTTATTACCAGGTGGATCACTATAATTCAATTAGGCAGTATGTTCACGGTTGATGTTGCCATCTCCAACTCACATGTTTTAAAAACAAATGGCATGTATCAATTAGTAAGGCATCCCAGCTATTTAGGTTTAATGCTCATTATTGCAGGATTAGCTGTTTTATTAAACAATTGGCTTTCCTTTATAATTATCGTCATACCCATATCTATTGTACTCAACTATCGCATGCTTGTGGAAGAAAAGGCACTGACCGGCGAGTTTGGCGATCAATACCTTGGATACATACAAAAGGTTAAAAGAATAATCCCTTTTATTTATTGATTTAAGGGCTTCACTTAAATCAACTTTGCTTCTTACCAGGTATTCAATAATGCATTTCGCTCTCCTCAACATCATTTAGCGCAGGGTCCTCTGCGAGAGACCCTGCTGAGACGATAAAATCAACGTTCCTTCAGCACTGATAAAATATTCCCTGCCGGATCTTTAAACCAGGCAATATCCGGGCCGTAGCCGTTACCACGCATAATTCCTTTTTCGTCAGTTTTTATTTCTCCAAAATCATATTGCTCAAATTTAACCCCGGCTTTTATAAGCTCATCTACGGCTTTATCTATATCAGCTACAGCAAAATTCAAGATGGTGAAGGTTGCAGGTTCATGATTAGGTTTAGGGTAAACTACTATATCCGTTCCTCCTGCTATCTTCAGGGTCATTATGCCCATATCATTTTCAGAAACCTCAATGCCGAGTGTTCCATTATAAAACTCTTTCGCTTTTTGCATGTCGTTTACTGAGAAACCACTGAATGCTTTTGTGTTTTTAAACATAATTTAATTGGTTTGGCGGGAGTTTTATTTCCCTTTATTCTTAAATGATAATCCTTCGTCAGCTAACGCAGCCTGCAATTTGGGCATGGAAGCCGGCCCCATCCCATGCAGCTTTAAAATATCAGCTTTGGTAAATTCTGAAAGCTGTTTTACAGTTTTTATCCCGTTGTTCTCTAAAGCCCGCCTTGCAGGCGCTCCCAGTAATGAAAGGAAACCATCTGCCGGTTTGCGTTCCTGCTCGCAAACGGGGCATGTTGGGCAATTGCTGCTTTTGTAATATTTATGGCCTTTTTCGCAGGTTCTTAAGTTTTGGTTTTCGTTTGCCATCGTGTTTTCATTGAATACAAGCAAATCTAAGGGTCTTAAACTGCCTACAGCGGGTGCAGACGTGCCAATTTACTATACAAATTGCGCCATATGCTTGTTTTAATTTACTTCAAAACAAGTAAGGGTGCGATTAATCTGCGCTGTTTTACAAATTCGCATATAAATTTGATACCTTTACCCACTTACATGGAAGAAAGAAAATACTTAACTACCTGGAAAAGGTATATCCCGGTTATTCGTTTGCATTTAAAAAGAAGCCTGAACGAAGAACAGCAGTTTAAATTAAACATTACTGATTTTGAATCGGCAGGCGACCGTGGAAAATCGGGCTACACCTTCAATATTGCTTTGGAGAACGGCAAAGTAACCAATAACATCAGCGGATCGGCTGTTGCACGTGATCTGTATGAGGCATTAAAAAATGATGAAGCCATAAAAGCTATGCTTGTAAACAGGAGCATAAAAATAAGCGTTGGTAAATCATTTGTCCTGAGCATAAAAAACAACCATATTTCCGCTTTTAAATAGGTCACTCCTATTTTTATGTCCCGATATAGTGTGCAATTATTTGTTACACGCGTTCAAGATATAAGAAACATTTTCCCGTGCTATTAGTTTAGTGTTTAAATAATCCTATTATGAACACTAACAGACTTTCCGATCCGCTTGCAAAAGCACTGAACGATCAGATGACTAATGAAGCGCATAATGCACAGATCTATCTCAGCTATGCGGCATGGGCCAGCGATAAAGGCTATGAAGGTATTGCCAACTTCCTCTTTCGCCACTCGAATGAGGAACGCAATCACATGATGAAATTCCTGGAATACATTTTAAAAAGAGGTGGAAAAGTAGTGGTAATGGCAATCCCTGAGCCAGGGCCTGACCCCGCAAGTGTGAACGACTGCTTTGAAAAGGTATTTAAGTCGGAAGTAGAAAACACAACGAAGATCTATAAGATTGTTGATATGTGCCTCCAGGAAAAGGATTGGGCAACCTGGAATTTTATGCAATGGTTTGTGAAAGAGCAAACAGAAGAAGAAACTATGGCACTTGACCTGCTGGCTAAGATCAAAAAAGCAGGTGGTGCAAAGGCTAACGATGATGCGCTTTACAATCTGGATAATGATTTGGGTAAAACACCTGATGACGCAGTGCTGGCACAGAATACCAGTGTTGAGAATCCATAAAAAATTATCATCAGATTTACGAAGTTTTAAAAACTTCGTAAATCTTTATACGCCTTGTCATTTCTACTTCAGACTTCCCCGGGAGTTTATATCTCAGTATGACAAATTGCTTACTGACTTATCAATGTCGCATAACATGTAGCTGGTAATTTGAAGCTTACTCCTCCATTATTTACCTGTAACAGGTGCCCTTGCTTCATATTCAATTTTTTGCTGGTGATGTATATGTTCATTTGTTTAACACCAGCGGATAAACCTGTTAAGGTTACGCTGCGCTCAATGCCGTTATTTACCACATGAATAGCATATGTACCCTTAGCATTATCACCTAAAGCAGCACATGACACGTCAGGCTTATCACTGGTTATTGGCATAGCAAATAAACCCTTGGGCGTTATTGATAATTGCTTAAGGTTCCAAAATCTTTGCCCGGGATGCAGTGGTTCGTCATTTCCAAAAATACCACCGCCAATTAATGGTGAATAATCGGCAGTTAATTGCCATTGCAGTATAGATGCAGGCTGGCAAATTGCCAGCAGCCGGGTATATAGATTTATTTCCTGCAAGGCATAGGTTTGCTCCTGAAAAATATCGGGATAACTGTAGGCAGCCGCATCGATACTTCCCTCGCCAACAAGCAGCGGAACATTTAGTTTTTTAGCAGCATCGGCCCATTTCTGTAGTGTGGCATTGTCCCAACCCCGCCATGAGTGAAAGGATATTGCACCAATATATTGCTTCGCATCTTGATCGGCCATGGCAATATCAATAAATTTATAGGTATTGGCATCAGAGTTATCGCCCAGCAGCATTTTTGTTTTAAGGCCGTGTGCCGCAAAATAAGCGCCGCATCCTTTTATAAAATCGTCATGCTCCTGCGCGGTTAACCGTACATTGATCCCAAGATCCGACTCATTGAACGAGAACAGCTTTACTTCGGTACCATATTTAGTTTTCAGGTAGATGATATAATCAGCAATTGATTTATATATGGCATCCATGTTATCCTTATTGAGCTTATTGCCCCAAACGCCTTTAACCGGGCGAAAGTTAAGCTTACCTTCAGCTGCCCAATTTGGCGGAAACCAGGCCGAAAGAATGATCGGGATGCCTAAACTATCCAGCCTGTGTGCCATCTCCATCGCCTTTTTAACAGCTGGGTTTATTTTGCCGGAATCTGCGGTCGCAGTTGGGTTAACATCCTTATCAGGTTGCCAAAACCGCCAGGGCATTTCAACACGGCCCCAGGCTACGCGCAGGTTTTGCAGGCAATAATCAATAACCTGCGGATCATTTTTAGGGTTTTGCAAGCGAAAATTACCGCCAAGCCCTTCGAATGCCCGGCCTTGTTGAGCAGTATTTAAAGTAAGGTTAACGGGAGTTTTGTCAATGTCACCCGATACCTTAATATTAAATTCTTTTTCAACCACCTCGCCATTTTTTACATCGCCAAGTTTTATGGGGATGTACAACAGCAATTTATTATGAGCTGAATCAGTCCTCACCATAATCAGCGACCGCTCACCGGGCTTCACGCTTAATTTGTGTTTAGCTGTTTCAAGCTCAATCCCTTTTGCGTTGTCATCGTATTCAGCTGCTGCAGCCTTAACAAAATGATCCAGTTCCTGCTTA
>JAQBOS010000502.1 GCA_028287925.1 Mucilaginibacter sp.
CAAGCAGCGCGAAAATGTGGAAGCTTTTGCCGAACAGGGATTACTTTCAAAAAGACTGGCAACCATAAACCTGAATGTACCGGTTGAGCTTGATGAAGCCGGGCTGGAAATGTGTGCCCCAAGTAAAGACTTGCTGGAGCCACTATTTGCCGAGCTGGAGTTCCGTACGTTAGGCAGGCGTGTTTTTGGTGATGATTTCAGCATTACAGAAACTAAAGCGGTATCTATCCAAACCGATTTGTTTGGCAATCCTGTTGCCGAAGGCCGCACTACCATGACCGTTGATGTGGAGGATATTTACGAGCCGCCAACGCCGGCGGAAATAAAGAACATCCATACCGTTCCGCATGAATACCATTTAGCCGATACGGTTGAAAAACGGGCGCAACTAATCAATATATTAAAACAACAAAAAAGCATTTGTTTTGATACAGAAACCACCGGCACAGATGCTAATCTGTGCGAATTAGTCGGTTTATCATTTGCGATAAAAGCGGGCGAGGCCTGGTATGTGCCTGTACCTGTGGCTGATGAAGAGATCAGGAAGATAGTTAATGAGTTTAAACCGGTATTGGAAGATGCCGCAATAGGCAAAACAGGACAGAATTTAAAGTTCGATATCCTGATGCTGAAATGGTATGACGTTGAAGTAAAAGGCGACCTGTTTGATACCATGATGGCCCATTATATCATCGACCCGGATACCCGGCACAATATGGATATCCTGTCTGAAAATTACCTGAGCTACAAACCGGTTTCCATCACTGAATTAATTGGCGCCAAAGGCAAAAATCAGGGCAGCATGCGCGACGTGGAGATAGAAAAAATAAAGGAATACGCCGCTGAAGATGCCGATATAACCCTGCAGCTAAAAACAGTATTTGAGCCAAAGCTAAAGGAAGTAGAAAGCGAAAAGCTGATTCATGAGATTGAGCACCCGTTGATCTATGTACTGGCAGATATTGAATATGAAGGTGTAAAAATAGACCATGATACGCTAAAAGAGTTCTCCAAAGAACTGGAAACAGATATAGCCAAGCTGGAGAAAATAGTTTATGAAAAAGCTGGCGTGCGTTTCAATATTGCATCGCCAAAACAGCTGGGTGAAGTGCTTTTTGAAAAGCTGATGCTCGACCCTAAAGCCAAAAAAACAAAAACCGGCCAATACCAAACTGGTGAGGATGTGTTGCTTTCCCTGGCTGCAAAAAGCGATATCGTGCGCGATATTTTAGATTACCGCCAATTACAAAAGCTAAAATCAACCTATGTTGACGCCCTGCCTACTATGGTAAACCCCAAAACAGGCCGGGTACATACTTCCTATAACCAGGCAGTAGCTGCAACCGGGCGTTTAAGCTCAACCAATCCCAACCTGCAGAACATCCCCATAAAAACAGAACGGGGCAGGGAGGTACGCAAAGCCTTTATTCCGCGCGACAGCGGGCACACCATTGTATCAGCGGATTATTCG
This sequence comes from Mucilaginibacter sp., assembly GCA_028287925.1. GTDB lineage: Bacteria > Bacteroidota > Bacteroidia > Sphingobacteriales > Sphingobacteriaceae > Mucilaginibacter. The sequence continues at coordinate 1,472 of JAQBOS010000502.1, forward strand.
CAGATAGAGCTGCGCATTATCGCCGAAATCAGCAAGGATGCCAACATGATGGATGCCTTTGTTAAAAACCTTGATATCCATACCGCAACTGCCGCCAATGTTTATGGCATCAGTTTGGAAGAAGTAACCAGCGAACAACGCCGCAATGCCAAGGCAGTAAACTTCGGGATTATTTACGGGCAGTCGGCGTTTGGCTTATCACAAAGTTTGGGCATCCCCCGTAAGGAAGCTGCAGAAATTATAGAAAACTATTTTGCTCAATTCCCCGGTATAAAAAATTACATGAGCGATACAATGAACTTCGCCCGTGAGAATGGTTATGTATGCACGCTGATGGGCAGGCGCAGGTACCTCCGTGATATTAACTCAGCCAATCAAACCGTGCGTGGTTTTGCCGAGCGAAATGCCATTAACGCCCCTATCCAGGGCTCGGCAGCGGATATGATCAAGATAGCGATGATTAACATCCACCGGGAATTTAAAGCCCGCAACCTTGATGCCCGCATGACCATGCAGGTGCATGATGAGTTGGTGTTTGACGTTCCGCACCACGAGGTGGAAATTGTAAAACCAATTATCATGGAGAATATGAAAACCGCCATAAAAACCACCGTGCCCATAATGGTTGAGATTGGGACGGGAGTTAACTGGTTAGAGGCGCATTGATGGGTTGCAATCTTTAATACGTTTAAAAGATTATCCCTAACACGTAGTACCGTCCGCCAACTGGTCGGATTGGCATCCTGGTGAATTAGCGTGTGGGGTGCTGAAATAAATTACCCATGACAAGTTTCAATGGCGTCAGATTTACGAAGTTTTAAAAACTTCGTAAATCTTTATACCCCTTGTCATTCCTCCTTCAGGCTTCCCCGGGAGTTTATATCTCAGTATGACCTGCTTTGTATCAGATAATCCATCCCATGTCCCTGATACAAGCTTATTTACCTACTTCTTTATTGCCATTTTCTTAAAAACCATATTGTAAACCATTCAAAAAATACCATTATTATAAAAAATAAGGTTTAAGTTTTTTATTTTATAAATTAATAGCCTTATCAGCTAAATAAATAATAAAAATTGTTTTTTTAAACAGATTATAGGCTTTGGGGTTCTATATTTAAACAATTGTTTGCTTAAATTGAGCCAATAAATTCCCCCTATGAGAGTTTTTCACCTAAGTGCCGAGTGTTACCCGGTTGCCAAAGTTGGCGGCCTCGCCGATGTTGTTGGGGCATTGCCTAAATATCAAAACCAGGCAGGCTTGCAAGCTGCAGTGGTAATGCCATACTATAACCGCAAATTTGTACAGGAAAACGAGTTCGACACCGTTTTTCAAAGCTCAACGCTGCTTGGAACGCGCAGGCTTTACTTCGAGATCTTAAAAGAAAAAACGGATAAGCTTGGTTTTGAACTATTTTTAGTGAAGATCCCCGGACTGATTGACCGTGAAGAAATTTATAGCTACCCGGATGAAACCGAACAATTTATAGCCTTTCAGATAGCTTTTTTAGACTGGATTAGCTACTCACAACAAACGCCAGATCTGATCCACTGCCATGATCATCATTCAGGCCTGGTTCCGTTTTTACTGCAGCACTCAAAATTGTATACCCGGCTTGCGGCAACACCAACCTTATTTACTATCCATACCGGGCAATATCATGGGGCTTTTGGTTGGGATAAACTCTCTTACCTGCCCGAGATCGATCTTTCAAAAACCGGCTTGCTTGATTGGGCGGGAGCTATAAACCCACTGGCATGCGCCGTAAAATGTTGCTGGCGTTACACCACAGTTTCGCCAACATATTTGGAAGAGCTTACTATTAACTCAAACGGGCTTGAGTATTTATTTTACCTGGAGAAAGCAAAAGGTGTTGGCATAATTAACGGGATAGATACCTCCATTTGGGACCCGAACAAAGACCCGATGATTGCTCAAAAGTTTTCAATAAAATCGCTGCCTAAAAAACAAGTTAATAAAGATGCTTTATGTACCCGCTTTGGCCTTGACCATGAAAAACCATTAATCGCATTTATAGGCCGCCTGGTAATTGAAAAAGGGGCCGATTTGATAGCTACCGCCATGGAGGAGAGCTTTAACGAGCATCCGGGCCAGTTTAACTTTTTAGTTTTAGGCGCAGGCGAAAAGGAGACGGAAAAAGAGCTGCTGGAGCTTAGAGATTTTTACCCGGAGCAATGTAATGTGTTTATTGGCTATGACGAAGCCCTTGCCCATTTGATTTACGCTGGCGCCGACTTTTTGCTGATGCCTTCGAGGGTGGAGCCCTGCGGCCTTAACCAGCTTTATTCCCTGCGTTACGGGACTTTGCCTATGGTACGAAATACCGGAGGTTTACACGATACCGTTATTGATTTTGGCGATGAAGGCGGTTACGGCATCCGGTATAATAATGCCAGCGTTGAAGATATTTGTATTGCCATAAGCCGCGCCCTGCAATTGTATGCTAATGACAAACACCTGCAAACCCTGCGTAAATTAATGATGGCGCTCGATTTTTCATGGGATCGGTCGGCCAAAGAATATATAACCCTTTATGAAAGTTTAAATCCAATTATATGACCTCTAAAGTAATTTGCATTGTTCTCGGCGGTGGCCAGGGCAGCCGTTTGGCTCCGTTAACCACAACCCGTTCAAAACCGGCTGTACCAATTGCCGGTAAATATCGCCTGGTTGATATTCCTATTTCAAACTGCCTGCATTCGGGCATTCACCGCATTTATGTGTTAACGCAGTTTAATTCGGCATCGTTAAATAAGCATATAAAAAACACCTATCATTTCAGCAATTTCAGCGAAGCTTTTGTTGATATCCTGGCTGCCGAGCAAACGCCGACAAACGTGGGCTGGTACCAGGGAACGGCCGACGCCGTTAGGCAAAGCCTGCACCATTTGGCTGTGCATGATTTTGAGTATGTGCTGATCCTATCCGGCGATCAGTTATATCAAATGGATTTTGAGCACATGATTGAACAGCATATTGCTGCAAATGCCGATATCTCCATAGCAACCATACCTGTACATGCCAATGATGTACCTGGTTTTGGCATCTTAAAAACAGATGCAAACAGCATGGTTTCGGCCTTTATTGAAAAGCCTAAAACCAATTTCGAAAGCTGGGCATCAGAGGTAAGCCCGCAAATGGAAGCCGAAGGAAGGCTGTACCTGGCATCAATGGGGATCTATATTTTCAACAAAAAACTTTTATATGAGTTGCTTGAAGGGAATGACCATACCGATTTCGGTAAAGAGATCATCCCGCAATCCATAACAGATCATAAGGTGTTAAGCTACCAGTACGAGGGCTATTGGACTGATATAGGTACTATTCCATCATTTTTTGAGGCCAACATCGGTTTAACTGATGATATTCCTCAATTTAACCTTTTTGATAAACACCCTATTTATACCCGCGCAAGGATGTTGCCGCCTTCAAAAATGTCGGGCACACATGTTGATAAGGTTATTATTTCTGATGGCTGCATAATTAATGCCAGCCAGATAACCCGCTCTATTATTGGGATCCGTACCAGGATTGGTTTTGAATCTATTATTGAAAACTGTTACGTAATGGGGAGCGATAATTATCAAACATTGGAGCAAATTGCAGAATCACATGAAAGCCAGGCACCTATTATGGGTATTGGTGACAGGTGCCATATAAAAAATGCCATTATTGATAAAAATTCCAGTATTGGTGATGATGTACAGATAAATTGCGGCGAAAAGCTTGAAAATGGCGATTACGGCGCATATGTTGTTCAGGATGGAATTGTGATAATAAAAAAGCGGGCTGTAATTCCTAATGGCACTATAATTTAAAAGGTTTAGTTTTTCATTATTTCCTGTGTATCTGTTCCGGTTGCAACGCAACAGGACATTACGAAAAAATGAAATAAAAGTCCCGAAAAATGAAAAAAGCATCTTTTTGAGATGCTTTTTTCATTTAATAACCACTTCTGAGCTTCAGGCAATAGCCTATTGTCTGGATGCGTCTATTTACAATCACCTTACAATCCCTTCCGTACTTTTGTGTTTTATAACACTATGAACATAAACAAAATCCGCTTAAGTGTATTGGATCAATCGCCGGTACGCAAGGGCGTTACTGCCGAGCAAGCCGTTAAGGAAACTATTGAGCTGGCAAAATATACCGATCAATTGGGATATACCCGTTTTTGGGTATCAGAACATCATAATACCGGCAGCCTGGCCGGTTCAACACCCGAGGTGTTGCTGGCCTACCTGGCATCGCAAACAAAAGAGATCCGCATTGGCTCGGGAGGAGTAATGATGCCCAATCACAGCGCTTTAAAGGTTGCTGAAAATTTCAGGATGCTGGAGGCTTTAGCCCCTGGCCGGATTGATTTGGGGATGGGCCGTGCGCCGGGGACGGACAGAATTACCGCCTCTATGCTAAATCCGTCAAACCAGTTTCGCGAGCAGGATTTTATTGAACAACTTTATGAGCTCAATAATTATTTTCATGACCGGGGCGAACCCGGCACTCCGCAGTTAAAGATCCGAGCAATCCCGCAGGTACAAACTACCCCTGATATGTGGCTGCTTAGTTCAAGTGGGCAAAGCGGTTTATTTGCCGCGCATTTTGGCATGGGTTTATCTTTTGCTCATTTTATAAACCCTTTTGGCGGCCCCGAAGCCGTTGCCTTATACAGGCAGAAATTCCAGCCATCTGAAGATATGGATAAAGAACATGCTAATGTTGCCATATTTGTTTTTTGCTCAGAGGATGAGGAGAAAATACGGCAACACCAGGCCCTGATGGATTACCGTTTTAACCAGTTTGAAAAAGGCGGAGGCCTTAGTCCGGTAAATTATAACGACATAAAGGATGTTGAATATTCAGCGGCAGAGCAGGAGCGCATTAAATATAACCGCCACCGTGTAATAACAGGGAAACCCGGCGAAATAAAGTTAAAGCTTACCTGGCTGGCCGAGGATTATAAGGTTGATGAAATAATTGCCGTTACCATTACCGAAACCTTTGAAGACAGGCTGACATCGTACAGGCTGCTTGCCGAGCAGTTTAGTTTGAGAGACTAGTTGAAGAGGTTAGAGGCCGTAGATAAGAGGTTAGTTGAAGTGATTAGAGACCAGTGGTCAGAGGTTAGTTAGGATTTTATAACTATTAAAAACCTAACCACTAACGTCCGATCCACCCCTTTTAAAAAACCTAACCTCTAACCTCTGATCTCTAATCTCTAATTCCTATCTTTGCGCATGATAAAATCCATGACGGGCTATGGAATTGCCAGTGTCGACTCCGATGGAACAAAATATACGGTTGAAATAAAATCACTCAACAGTAAATTCCTTGAGCTGTCGCTTCGCCTGCCCAAAACTTTTGCCGAGAAAGAATTTCAACTGCGCAATGATTGCAGCAAGCAAATTGAACGCGGTAAAGTAAACCTTTCTATAAACGTTGAAAAGGCAAACACCAAGATAAACGCTGCCGGTATTGATAAGGAATTGCTTAAACATTATTTTGAGCAGCTAAAAGCCGTTAGCGTTGATTTGAATGAGCCCACCAGCAATTTATTACAGCTTGCATTGGGCCTGCCCGAAGTTGTAAAATACGAAGAGGAAACAGCTTCAGAAGAAGAGTGGAAGATGGCCGAAAAAGCTTACCAACAGGCATTGGCTGCATTTCAGCAATTCAGAAGTGATGAAGGTAATGTGCTGGAGCAGGATGTAAAACACAGGATAGGCATTATTCTTAAAAACCTGGAGCTTGTAGAAATTGAAGAACCAAAGCGTGTTCCCCTAATAAAGGAAAGACTTAACCAATTTTTAAGCGAAGCTGTCGGCAAAGAAAATATAGACCAAAACCGTTTTGAGCAGGAGCTGATCTATTTTATCGACAAGCTGGATATTACGGAAGAAAAGATCCGCCTTAGAACACATTGCGACTATTTTATAGAAACATTGAAAAATGCCGATGCCAATGGCAAAAAGCTAAGCTTTATATCACAGGAGATCGGTCGTGAGGTAAACACGCTCGGCTCGAAGGCAAATGATGCCAACATGCAAAAACTTGTGGTAGGCATGAAAGAAGAGCTTGAAAAAATAAAAGAACAGCTATTAAATGTGTTGTAGTTGTTGAAGAGGTTGTAAATGTTGCAGTAGTTAACCGCTATTCTAATTATAACCCTTACAACCTTTACAACTCTTACAACCTTTACAACAAAAAATGACCAAAGAAGGAAAACTCATCATATTTTCGGCGCCATCAGGGGCAGGTAAAACCACCATAGTACATCACCTGCTTAAAAAAGTGCCTGACCTTGAGTTTTCTATCTCTGCTACTACGCGCAAGGCCCGCGGCGATGAACAGCACGAAAAAGATTACTATTTTATAAGTAAAGAGGAATTTTTACACCGGATTGCCAAAAAGCAGTTTGTGGAGTTTGAAGAAGTATACAGCGGCACCTTTTATGGAACCCTCCGTACGGAGATAGAACGGATCTGGCAAAAGGGTAAAACCGTGATATTTGATATTGATGTGGAAGGCGGTCTGCACCTTAAACGTAAATACGAGGATAAGGCACTGGCCATATTTGTGAAACCCCCATCCCTGGAGGTTCTTAAAGAACGTTTAACCGGCCGCGGCACCGATAGCAAGGAAAAACTGTCCGAGCGCTTTGTAAAAGCAGAAAAAGAATTGAATTACGCCCCGCAATTTGATATTATCCTAAAAAATTACGATCTTGAGACTGCTTGCAAGGAAGCAGAGGAATTGGTTGTTAATTTTCTGAAAAACTGAAAAGTTTAGCGTTGTAACCGTCGATTTTATTAGATAACAAAACCCAAACCATGAGCTAAAATGAAAATAGGTTTGCTATTCGGTTCATTTAATCCTGTACATGTTGGTCACCTTATAATTGCTAATTACATGGCGAATTATACCGTGCTCGATAAAGTTTGGCTGGTAGTCTCGCCCCAAAATCCGCTTAAAAAATATGGCGACCTGATCAATACCTACGATCGCCTGGAGATGTGCAAGCTGGCTACTGATAATTCAAAGAATATCCAGGTTAGCGATGTGGAGTTAAAGTTGCCGCAGCCATCATACACCATTGATACCCTTGTGCATTTAAAAGAAAAATATCCACAGCATGAATTTGCGTTGATAATGGGTTCTGACAACCTGGTATCATTACCCAAATGGAAAAACTATAAGCTGATACTGCGCGACTACCAGATCTATGTTTACCCCCGCCCTGGTTATGAAAACACCGACCTGGCAACCCATCCGTCAGTAACCATTACCATGACGCCGTTGATGGAGCTATCAGCAACATTTATTCGTCAATCGCTCAAAGAAAAAAAGAATGTGCAGTACTTTGTACCCGATGTGGTGCTGGATTTTATTGAAAGCAAGAATCTTTATGGGAAGTAGGCAACTATACTTTTGAGATTCGAATTTTATTTATACATTGTTATTGGTCAATGATTTATAATATAGATATAAGAACATGGATAGTGAAAACAAGAATAATAATAGTACCAATAAGACAATAGTTATTAGATCAACTTCAAAAGAAATATTCAACTTCGAATTACAATATAAACTAAAGAACGGCTATTCGTTTATCAAAACTGCGACAAAGATAGATGAAGATGGTATTTGGTATTGTGCTTTATTAGCTAGAAAAAACGATATGCTTTATAAAATATTTAGTATTTAACTTAAATGAGCTTTTTTTACGATGGTCAAGATCCAGAGTATGATGAAGAATTAATTTCAAGACAAAACACAACGGCAATTTTAAATGTTCGTGACCTTTGTATATTAATGCGGCATTCACGCTTAAGCGCACAATCTGCTATTGGCGGTGGATATGAATATAATCAACTTCAACTTGAAATTTGGTTTTTAGAGAAGATTATAAGGCTTTTGGATAAAGTATTAATTGATAAATTCAATACCAAGGATATTCAACAATTTTATAATGACGCTATGTCTGTAGATTTGGGGTTAGACGAAATTGTACCTGGAAAGTATTTTGATAAGGTTGGCATCTTCTATATTAGATATGAAATTTTAATATTAGCTAAAAAATTATTTACAAATTTTGGTTTGGCAATTGAAGATGATTGGAAGTTTTTATAAGGTTGTGCGCATAAATCTTTAGAGCAGAAATGAAAAAGTTTAATAATCAGAAAAATGAGATGCCATTTATTAGTGCTGCTGAAAAGGTTAAACTTTTAGAAAAAATTGAAGTGGCCTTACTGCAAATACAAGATGGAGCATTTTTGACCGAAGAGGAACTGGATAAAGAAATTGAAACTTGGATCAATAGTCCTGATTAAGAACATTCTTCTAATCTCCAACTCAAATAACTAAATTTGCTCCCGTGAGCGAAAAAACCATACTTAAGCTGCAATTACCTACTGATTCGCTTTGGGTAAAAAACGTTGTTGAAAGCAATATCGAAGAGCTTTTAACTGACCATGCCTTTTGCGAGCAGAAGGCCGCCAGCAATGCCATCACGCTTATTGTTCAAAACCCCAACCTTTCAGACCTCGTGCAGGAAATGACCATGCTGGTGCAGGAAGAAATGGATCATTTTAAACGGGTGCACGATATTATACTGGAACGCGGCTTTGTTTTGGGCAGAGAGCGGAAGGATAATTATGTAAACGAGCTGCGCAAATTTATCATTATAGGTGGTGGTCGTGTGGTACAGCTGGTAGACAGGCTACTTTTCTCGGCAATGATAGAAGCCCGCAGCTGCGAACGGTTTAAAGTACTGTCTGAAAATATAAATGATGAGCGGCTGTCCGCATTTTACCACGAGCTGATGATCAGCGAGGCCACCCATTATGCCATGTTCATCCGCCTGGCCCGTAAATATGCCGGCGACATTGATGTTGAAAAACGCTGGACCGAGTTTTTAGCCTACGAAGCCAAAGTAGTGAAAAACTACGGCAAAGCGGAAACTATACACGGGTAGTAGATGTGCGGATTTCTGATGTGCAGATGTGCGGATGAGGAATCAGTAATGATTTAAAGGTTATAGAAACCCACCTTATGTGTGCTGATAAATCAGCAGGATGATTTCTCCTGTTTCATCCCAGGGAAATCGCTTTTAGATGATAATGTTGAATAATCATAGAATTTTAAATCTTTCTGCCGTGTAATTGCCTTTATAACGAAGGGTTTAAAACTACGAGTATTAGAAAGATTCGTTGTTTCTTACAGTAAGAGCCTTCGGCTCGATACATCTTGTAACAACGGGTTTCAACCCGTTGAAACTAATACCACACTTACGGAGTGCCATCGGCACGATGCATATCGATCTTAGGAAATATTTACCATTTTGCATGGATTTATATACCGAACCTATGGTTCTTTTTTACCTGCTTTTTATAGCCAACGGATTAAAATCCGTTGTTACAATATAGGTCGGGGCTACGCCTCTTGTAATTTTTTTTAGCTTTATGGCAATGAAAATAGAGAATTATAAATCTTTCTAATACTCGTAGTTTTAAACCCTTCGCTATAGAAAAGCCCCGTTTGTTTTTTAAAAGCGATTTCCGCTGTTTCATCCACACATACCACCCAATCACCGATACATTTTGTAAATTGTGCTTTGTAATGCGTTGCTTTGTATATGTTGCGGGTTAAAACCTATTTAATAGTTGTACATATTGCCGGCTGGCTGTTGTTTATGGCTTTCCCCCTGTTGTTTTTAAACGGAGGGCAACAAAGTGGTAATGTATTTAAGCTGTTGCAATCTCCCTATTACTGGTTGTTTTGCTTTACCTATATTTCCCTGTTTTATATTAATGGCTACTTTTTTATTCCAAAGCTGTTTTTAAAAAAGGCATACCTTAAATATGCCCTGGTTACCATTATACTTTATACAGGGGTGTATTTTTTGCAGCCCTATGATAAGCTATTAAGGCACAATGAGCAGCGTAGTAATACCTACACACGCCGGCAGGAGCCACCGCCAATGCAAACGGATAATCCCGGCGAACATATGCCACCACCACCGCCTGATGGCAGGATGCATGGCGAAGGTCCGGGCCACAGGCCGCCATTCGGCCATGGCGAACAACCACCGCAGTTTGGGCCAGGCCCGGGTAACGAACAATTTGTAAGACATATGATGTTTGATACTACCAGCCTGTTTATTTTTATTATGATAATGGCATTAAGCACCGCCATTAAAACCATACAGCAATGGCAGCTTACCGAGCAGCGGGCAACGCAGGCCGAGGCAGATAAAGCCAGCGCCGAACTCTCCTTTTTAAAAGCGCAGATCAACCCGCACTTTTTGTTTAACACCCTGAATAACATTTACACACTTGCGGTTATAAAGGATGATAATGCGCCGGATAGCATTATGAAGCTATCAAATATTATGCGATATGTTACCGATGATGCCAATGAGAATTTTGTATCATTACAAAGCGAAGTGGATTGTATTAATGACTATATTGAACTGCAGCGTTTGCGCCTAGGTGGGAAAACGACCATAGATGTCACTATATCCGGCAATATCGACCCTAAAAAAATTGCCCCGCTTATATTGATGACCTTTGTTGAAAATGTTTTTAAATACGGTGTCAGCAAGCACGAAACATCGGCTATTGTAATAAAGATATTGGCAACGGAAAAGGAGATCGCATTTTTTTGTGAGAACAGGATCTTTCATGATGCGAATGAGAACAACCGGACAGGCATCGGCCTTAAAAATACCTGTAAAAGGCTGGAACATTTATACGCCGGCAAGCATTTATTAGCTATAACCAACCATGATAATTTATACACCGTTAACCTTACCCTGCAAACCTGATGAAAAGGCTAAGATGTATTGCCATTGATGACGAGCCGCTTGCATTGAGGCTGATTGCTAAGTATGTGCTGGAGTTTCCGGGCCTGCAAATGATGCAAACCTTTGAGGATGCCATATCAGGTGCAGAATATCTTAAGCAAGGGACAACCGACCTGCTTTTTATCGACATAAACATGCCTGATATTACCGGGATTGATTTGGTGCGGGCGTTGGAGAAAAAGCCTATTGTAATATTCACCACCGCGTATAAAAAATTTGCTTTTGAAGGTTTTGAGCTGGAGGCTATAGATTATTTGTTAAAGCCGATAGATCTTAAGCGCTTTGCCAAAGCGGTTGAAAAAGCTATTGATTATTACAAATATAAGAACAGCGCCATTGAGGAAAAACAGGACGAAAGCCTGTATGTATACTCGGAATACCGGATGGTAAAGATCGATCTTGCCGATATTGAATATATTGAAAGTATGGAGGATTATATCAAGATCCACATTAATAATGCTAAAACGGTACTTACCCTGATGCCTTTAAAAAAGATACTTGAAAAGCTGCCGGCCGGTAAATTTCAGCGCATTCACCGCAGCTATATTGTGCCGATTGGCAAAATCAAGTCGATCCATAACCGCAAGGTACAGCTTGCAGATATCGAGCTGCCCATCAGCGACAGTTATATCGATTTTGCCCGAAACTGGATGAAATTCAGATGAAAAAGACCGGTTTATCGGCACAAAAACACCATTCACCGATACCCGTTCGGCCTTCCTGCTGATCTGCAATAATTTTACATCAGTTAATTGATTTATTGATCACCTTAATTTTTGTAAAATGGAGCGGAAAAACTTTTTAAAAACATTTGCACTGGTGGCAGCCACCGGGCCTATGATAATTGATAGCTGTAAAAAAGATTCGGCTACCAAAAGCACAACATCCACCACCGGGACAACAACTACCACCACCGACAGCAGCAGCGGCTGCGTGATAACCCCTACCGAAGAAGAAGGTCCGTATCCTTATGCCGGCGGCGAAATTACTAACCCGCTCAACCGTGTTGATGTTACAGGTGGCCAAACCGGCGTACCGCTTTCCATTACTTTTTTGGTGGTTAATACCAACGATAACTGTAACGTGGTTACAGATGCCCGTGTCGACATCTGGCACTGTAATAAAGATGGCTATTATTCGGGCTATGCAAACCAACCGGGTTTACTGGGGAGTAAAAGCTATGTAGGCGAAACCTGGCTGCGTGGCTACCAGCTTAGCGACAGCAGCGGCGTGGTTAAATTTACCACTATTTACCCGGGCTGGTATGGTGGCAGGGCCACCCATATCCATATGGAGATCTTTATAAGCGGCGTTTTGAAAAAAATAGGGCAGGTTGCGTTTTCAGAAACTATATCAGATGCTGTGCAAGTTTCAACCCTGTACGCCGCCCACGGTGTAAACCCGGTTCGCAACGCAAGCGATAGCGTTTTTGGAAATTCAGCTACTGACCTGGCCAATGAAACCCTGGCTTTAGTGGGCAGCATAGCTGCGGGTTATGCTGGTACTTATACAATAGGGCTGGCATTGTAAAGATGCGGCAATGCGATTGCAAATGTAGTAAGGCACATGCGTAAGGGCGTATTGCATATGCCCCATAACACGATAAAATTTGAATTATGTACAAAGCAAAAATAAAATTGGTTTACAAACAGGTAATTGATGCATCGTCAGAAAGCAGCTTTGAAAAGGCCATTATCCATGCATCATACCAGGAATTCATGCTAAAATCGCAGGCTTACAATACTGAAGGAAAGTTTAAAACTTTCAGCCGGATGAAAGCTAATGACGGCCGGGCAAATTCGCTGCATTATAAATTAAGTTTTTCGGTGCTCCATTTTATTGAGCAGCTTGACCATAAGATGCCTGTTATAAAAGATAACCTTGGCAATAAGATCTCATTTGAAACAGCCGCATTTGAACTGATAGAATCGCATACAGAAGATAGCTTCCTGCATAAAGTAGCCATCAATTACCAAACGGAAACTTTAACGTTGATTGATTTTATGGGCGACTACCTGCTGCTAACCAAAGAAACTGCTGAAAGTAATGAACCCCTGGAAACTTTTGTGGTGAGGATGCAACCCGGTATTTCTATAATGAATTACCAGGAGATCAGTCAATTTGCAATAAGCGCTCCACAGTTAGAAACACCATAATAAATCTGCTAAATCGAATAAATCAGCCAGCATCAGTGATCAATAATACCCCTCTTTTCATAATAGATTGTTGTTTAGGCGTTTGTGCAGAAATGTGCAGGCGCTTTTTTTATGTTATTGCATTAAGCACATTAATTCTTACCTGCAGCCCGCAAAACAGCAATGCCCAAAGCCTTGGCGATCCTGTGGTGCATATTACTTTTGGGGCAGGCGCCTCAGCACATGCAGGCGCTTTACCTGCCGATTCAGGTGCTACCAGCTATACCTACTCATCGGCTGATTTTCCGAATGATGGTTCTTACACCATTGAAAATACCGCCAATACCCCCGGAACCTGGTGGACAACCACCGATCATACCGGCAATACAGGTGGTTACATGATGGTAGTAAATGCCAGCGTATCAAAAACAGATTATTTTTACAAGCGAGAGGTTGACGGCCTATGCAACGGCACTACCTACCAGTTTTCGGCATGGATAGGAAATTTGTTAAAAAGCAGGGATATAAGTCCGCCCAATATTACCTTTTCTATCGAAACTACCGGCGGTACAGTTATTCAAAGCTATAATACTGGTGATGTAGCCCTGCAAACCAGCGGTTTCAAATGGGTGCAATACGCTTTTAATTTTACCTTGCCGGCAGGTGTATCAAACGTTGTTATAAAGATGAGCAACAATAGCAACGGCGGTGCTCCGGCCAATGATCTTGCGCTTGACGATATTACATTCAGCCCTTACGGGCCCTCAATGGTTGCCAGCTTTAGTACAACCTCAGCCACAACTTCGGTTACAGAATGCGCTGGACAAACACAACCATACACATTAACAGCTCTGCCGGCATCGGGTTATGTAAGTCCGGCCTACCAGTGGCAAATAAATACTGGCGGACTTTGGATTGATATTGCCGGAGCAACTTCATTGTCCTACACGGTTAACCCAACCGCAGCAGGTACTTATCAATACCGCATAGCAAGCGCCGAAACGGCAAACATTACCTCTGCAAGCTGCAGGGTGGTTTCTAATTTACTTACGCTAATAGTAAATACTGCGGGCACGGCAACGGCCGCTGCAAATGCGCCTTTATGCAGCGGCAATACCTTAAACTTAACCGCATCAAGCGGAACAAGCTATAGCTGGAAGGGCCCAAATAGCTTTATATCAACCTTGCAAAATCCAACCATCCCCAATATTACTACAGCTGCCGCCGGCGACTATACGGTAACGGTAACAAACGAAAGCTGCCCTGTAACGGCAACTGTCACGGTTAATGTGTACGCCCAGCCTGTAGCCAAAGCGGGCGATGATGTTACCATTTGCGAAGGTGATAACACCACCCTTAACGCCAGCGGCGGCACAAGCTACAGTTGGTCGCCAACAACAGGCTTAACCGACCCAAACATCGCTAATCCTGTAGCAAGCCCGACAGATACCACCACTTACATTGTAACAGTTAGCAACAGCAATGCCTGCACATCAACAGATACTGTAATAGTAAACGTGCTTAAAAAACCTGTTGCCAATGCCGGCGCTGATAAAGAGATTGCCCAGGGCCAAAGCGTCACCCTTAACGGCAGCGCAAAAGGCAGCGGCGTAACTTATTACTGGACACCGAATACTTATTTAAGCGACAATACCATACTTAACCCGGTTGCCACTCCGCCCGAAGATATAACCTACACCCTGCATGTGATCCCGACACTTGGCTGCGGCACGGAGGATACAGACGATGTTTTTGTGCGGGTTTATAAATCCATCACTATCCCCAATACCTTTACCCCCAATAACGATGGCACAAACGATACTTGGAATATAAAGGCATTAAACAGCTACCCCCAATCATTAACCCAGGTGTTTGACAGGTATGGCGGCATTGTTTTTAAAAGCATCGGTTATTCAATCCCCTGGGACGGCACTTATAACAATAAACAAGTACCAACAGGCACTTACTATTACCTGATAGATTTGAAGAACGGCAAGAAGTTTTCGGGGTGGGTGTTGGTGGTGAGGTAGAGTTAGTTCATAGTTGATGGTTCATAGTTCATAGCCGCTTCATTAGCTTCCGGCCATGAACCATGATCTATGAACCATGAACTCCCACCACATTCCTCAAATAATTATCCATCAAAACCATATCTATTTTGTCATTTAAAAAGCCGATATACATGTCAGGCCTTACAATTATGGATTTACCCAGCTTTTCATTTACTTCAAAGGCATCAAATATGGGTTGGTTTTTGGCTGATTTGGGCAGGTAGAAGAAGTTCAGCATGCCCGGGTATTTTTGGGTGATCCATTTGGCAAGGGCGAACAGGTCAATTTCGGCTACTTTGCCCAAAACTATCAGGGTAAAGCCAGGCTTACCGCACCATTCATGCAGGTCGGTTTCTTCCAGCCTTTTTTCATCGAATACTTTTAGATAAGGCAGCCTGTCGCCCGCTTTTATTTGGGTTGATTGGCTGACATGCAGGTTAATGGCGCTACCCCTGTAACTGATCCCGATTTGTGATACCTGCTTGAAAAAGCCAGCCCTTATGGTTTTATTACCCCATGCCAGTTTTAATACAGCTGGCATTACCCAGCGTTTAAGCAGCCTGCTAAACCAGCTGTCAGACATGATCATGCTAAACAACTTGTCGGTTGTGCTTAGCAGCCTTTTGGCTACCGGCATCCGCTCGGCGGCATAGCTGTTTAGGATCTTTTCATTAAGCTGGCCGTTTGCCACACCTGCCAGTTTCCAGCCCAGGTTATAGGCATCCTGCAAACCGGTGTTCATCCCCTGCCCGCCAACCGGCGAATGGATATGCGCGGCATCACCTACTAAAAAGCAGCGCTGGGCTCTGAAATTATCAGCCATGCGGTGATGCAGGTGATAGGTAGTGAACCAGTAAGTTTCTAAAATTTTTATAGAGAGCCCGCTTGTTTTATCAAGGCCGGGTAATATATCTTCAATCTTAAGGTCTTCCTTATTTTCCAGCTCTTCGGGTAGGTTACCCAAAGCGCGGTACCGGTTTGCCTCGGGCATCGGGAAAAATGCGGAAAAGCCCTTTTTGCCAAGAAACAGGTGTACTTTACTGTCGTTCAACCCGGCATTTTCCAGCTCAACATCTGCCAAATAAAAATTATGACTATAGGTTTCACCATTAAAAGGAATTTTTGATTGCTTACGTACAGCGCTATGCGCACCATCGGCGCCAACCACCCAATCGCAGGTAAGCGTAGTAAGTTGTTCGCTATTTTGCAGCTGAACAGTAACCTGCCCGGTTGTTTGTGTTAATGCTGTTAAAGTAGTTTCCCAATAAACCGGGCAGCAATTCACGGTTAAATAATCAAGCAGCAAGCGTTCGTTCTTACTTTGCTGGTATAAAAGAATGTAAGGAAAAGGCGTTTGCCCTTCGCCAACATTATCAAATGCTAAACTCGCAAGCTGCTTTCCATCCTCATTAAATATTACACCGCCGGCTTGTTTTCCGTTCTCAATCACACGGTCAATCACACCCATCTGCCGGTAGATCTCCAGCGAGCGTGCCTGCACTGCCAGTGCTTTTGATTCATCAGTAGGCCCCTGCCTGATATCGATAATTACGGGCTGAACTCCATTCCTAAGCAATTGGGCAGCCATCATTAGTCCGGATGGACCGGCGCCAACTATCAGTACTTTGGTATGGGCTTCAGTAATCGTCACTTATAATTTATGGAAAATTAAAAAAATTGTGGGTCGTTTATGCAGCTCGGGAATTTTTTTTTGCCATTCGGCGATGGTTTTTGTTTGAATAAATTCTGTTGAAGCTGTTATATCGCATGCTATACATAACCGCGTTTTGGGGTTCGCGGTTTTCAGGATCTCTTCCAGCATGGGGTTATTGCGGAATGGCGTTTCGATAAAGATCTGCGTTTGGTCATTCCGTTCCGACAGGCTTTCCAGCTCTTTTATCTTTTTGCTGCGTAATAATTTATCTATCGGGAGGTAGCCATAAAAGGTAAAGCTTTGTCCGCTAAAACCAGATGCCATCAATGCCAGCAAAATAGAGCTTGGGCCAACCAGCGGTACCACTTTTATACCCATGCGGTGCGCTTTTTCTACTATCTCGGCTCCCGGATCGGCAACGCCGGGGCAGCCAGCCTCGCTCATTAACCCCACATCGTTTCCGGCTTGCAGGCCTTTAAAAAACTCAGCCGTGCCGTCGCTGCGGTTATGCTTGCCATAATCATGGATCAGCAATTCGTTTTGCGGTGTTTTCAGTCCCGCCTCTTTTAAAAACCTGCGGGCGGTTTTCTCATTCTCCACAATATATTCCTTAATACTGTTGATGGTATCAACCAGGTAAGGCGTGAATGATTTGGCCGCGGCATCATCAGCAAGCGGTACGGGGATTAAATAAAGGGTTCCTAAAGGCATATTGCAAAATTGCTGTTTTTTGTTTAATTTAAGCTATTGAAAGGAGCTTGAAATAATGAAGTCATTAGGCATTAATTGGTTTATTGAAGGATCGATAGATTTTGAGTATAAAAAATATATTCTGCTCGACTACCTCCAGGAGATAAACCGCCATTTCGACAAGAGTAAACTATACCCCAACCTTACCGATCTGATCTTCCATTTTAACAACCTGCTGTATTTTAAAAAGAATAAAAGCATGTTGCAGCAGGCCTTTCCACAACGTTTAACCAAAGCCGACCTGGAAGCCGTGAAGCTTACGTACCAAAAAATTGTTGATGATGACAGCACCATGCAGCAAATTGAGCAGATAATAGCCTATGCCCTGCAAAAAATGGATCCGGCAATTCAAACCGGGAAAGAGATCTATGATTTTGTAGAAAGCCGGCTGAATATTGATCCTATCGGGATAGTGCCATTGTTGCCTTATCATGGCTATTTCTCCCTTCGTAATGGGATGGAGCGCACCAACTTTATCTATGAATACCAGATCACCATATTTGAAAACAAGGACGATAAATACCGCGGGATCAACATCAACTTTATTGATACCTGGGAGCAAAGCATCACCAATACCCCCGAAGCTGTAAAGCTCGATCTGATCCGCAGAAATAAATACCTGCCCAACCCTGCAGTTTATTATGTGCAAAGCGATATTACCTTTCCGTTAGAGCAAACGCTGCTGCCAGTGGCAAAAAGAAGTTTGGTGAAGTATATTTCAAGCGCAGCTTGATTTGATTTCGGATTTCGGAAGTTCGATTTCGGATTTGTTTACGTAATTAATAATCCTTTCATTTACTGCACACTGCCAACTAATTCTCTTCCAGCCATCAACTATGAACCTCCTTATGCAAACAACTCCTTTTCAGCAAGCGCGGTTCCTTCAATCCGGGCTTTAATTTTTGCAAAAGCAGTTTCACGGGTTGTGGACACATCATCGCAAAATGGCGAAAATCCACAGTCGTCGGTTGTACCTAATTGCCTTAGCGGGATAAATTCTGCAGCCTCCAATACCCTGTCCTTTACATCTTCCTTACTTTCAATTATGGGGTTAAGCACATCAATAACACCTACGAATACGGTTTGGTTAGGTTTAAGATATTGTTTTATGGTTTTTAAAACCTTTGTTCTGTCCGGCTCACTTGCCAGCTGAAGGTAAAAGCTGCCAACATTTAAATCAAAAAGCATCGGGATAAGATCAGCATAATCAATATCAGCGCTGTGAGTAGAGTCATGATCGCCGCCGGGGCAAACATGTACGCCCAATTTTTGCTGCTCATCTTTTGTAAAACGGTCAAATACCTGGTTGTTGAGATCAATAAAATGCTTTAAAACACCACCGGAAGGATCAAGTTTAAGAGACAGGCGGCCTTCAGTAAAATCCATTTGAACCTTGTATGCGCCTTGTTCCAAACAACCTCTTATATCTTTTTCACATTCATTAAGCAAATCAGCAATAAACTCTGCCTGTGAATAGCCTTCAATCCCGGCAGCGGGGTATATTAGGCTTAATGCAGATGCAGATATAACCGCCTGTTTAACCGGTGTTTTGGTTAGTTTTTGAGCTTCTGAAAGATATTTAACCGCATAATTACCATACCTGAACGGTCCTTTAGTTAAAAGAGGGAGCTGTCGTGAATGGCCATCCTCAAAGTTTATCGTCATTCCTCCGGCTGCAAGATTTGTTAAACCCTCAAGCGGGTAAGTAACAAAGCTTGATTTGGTTTGCTCACCATCGGTTATAACAGGCGAACCTGTTTTTTCCAATTCACTCAAAGTATCATGAATGGCATCATCATAAAGTTTTTGCAGGTCGGCAGCATTTGACGGGGACGTAATAGCAGCTATTAATTCCGCAGATCTGGGAATGCTTCCAATAGGTTCTGAAGGGATTTTCATAGCGTTTATGGCTTGGTTTATTGTTGGTTAAAGTTAATGCAATTTATGAAATCAAAAATTCACTAACAACTTTTGCAATATTATTGAACCCCTAAAAACTAAATTAATTGACCGCACTTTAAACTCCCTATTAGGAGGCCGAAGGGCCTTCTATTATCAATAACAACTCATTCAGCTCATCAACTTTATCTGATGACCCAAGGTGCTCATAGGAGCTGATGAGATTGCGTAATACCCGCCTAATGATATCGGTATTTGAGCAGGGCTCATAAAACTGCTTATCGAACTTTAAATTCAGCTGCTTTAAAAACATATCTACATCGCGGCGGCCAAAAATAAAGCCTTTGTTAAAAGCATTTATATAAAATAAAATGCCGCCTTCAAATTCGCTTTGAAGGCTATCGTCCAAATAAGCTAAAATAAAGTGCTGTGGCAGGTTTACGCCATAAACCGGGATATCCAGTTTTTGGGCTATAATGGAGTAAATAATAGCCAGCGAGATCTGGTTGCCTTTTTTTGTTTCAAATACCTGGCTTATATAGCTGTTTTGCGGATCCTGGTGGTTAGTGGTATTGCCGCTAAAACCATAGATGTTGTAAAACACATGGTTAATAAGCTTAATTTGCTCCGCCGGACTCGCCTCGTTCATCATCTGGATCCAGATGTCGCGCTTAATGGCCTCAATCTGGTTAATAACCTTTTGCTCATCAAGGTCGGGGTATTGATACCGGTTAATGATCAGGATGCCCTGCAGCAGGTCGAAAGCACCTCCCTGGTGCCAAAGCTGGAGGTCTTTTTTTACAATATCAAACTGGATCTCGTGCACCAGGTTGGCTATTCTTTCCTGTTGTATGGGGTCAAAAGCCTCCTCCCAGGCCATCTCCAAATAGGATATTGCTTCAGGGCCGTAAGAGAGCAATTTTTGGTGAACATGTTCAAATATCTCCCCATCCGGATCGTCCAGTAAACGTATCAATGAATTTACTTCTGTTGGATTTATCATGTTATCACGCTAAAATACTAAACGTTTGTATATTTTTACAGCCATGTTTAATTTAAGGTTCGCGAAAGATTACCTGCTGCATCGGCTTAAAGCAAAAAACAGGCATGGTATACATTCTCCATTTGTTTACCGGCTGATTGATAATGTAATTTACGATTTTGATGCCAAAAAAGTATACACCGATGTTGAGAACATCCGCGAAACGCTATTTAATGACACCCGGATTATAACCATAACTGACCTTGGCGCCGGATCGCATGTAAATAATAACCGCCAAAAAAAGATCAGCGATATTGCCCATAACGCGCTTAAGCCACCAAAGCTGGCCCAGCTGCTTTACCGCCTGGTTGCCGATCTTAAACCCGGTAATATTATTGAATTAGGCACCTGCCTGGGCATTACCACCCTATACCTGCAAAAGGCTGCGCCTACGGCAAAAGTTTACACCATGGAAGGCTGCCCCGAAACTGCCAAAATAGCCAAAGAAACATTTAAAAAAGGTGAAATAAATATAGTTGAACCGGTAATAGGCAATTTTGACGATACCCTGCCAGGTATTATTAATGATATTGATCAGCTTGATTTTGTTTTTGTAGATGGCAACCACCAAAAAGATGCCACGCTAAAATATTTTGAATGGTGCCTGCCCAAAGTGCACGAAAACACCATGCTTATTTTTGACGATATTTACTGGAGCACCGGCATGAAACAAGCCTGGGAACAAATAAAAGCCCACCCACAAGTTATTGTAACCATTGATCTTTTTTGGATAGGATTAGTGTTTTTTAAACCGGGTCAGGCGAAGGAAGATTTCCTTGTAAAAATATAGTTGATGTGCAGGTGAGGAAACGATGTGCGAATGTGCAGATATGCAAATGTGCGGATGAAGCTTTATTGAAGTATACTGAAAAGATTATCCATCTTTACATCTGCACATCGTTTCCTCATCCGCATATCTGCACATCCGAAATCCGCACATCAATCAGAAGCTTTGTCCAAGCGCTATATAAAACCCGCTTTCCCGTTTCTCGCCGGCGGGCTTTTGCCCTACACCGTAATCTAAACGGATAGCCAGGCCTTTTTCAACATCAAAAAAGTAACGCACGCCGCCGCCATAATTGGGTTTTAACTGGGCTGTGCTAAATGTGGAATGAAATACTTCACCTGTGCCAACAAAGCCAACTATTCCAAAACGGTTATCAACGCGGTAGCGCAATTCTGTTTGGCCGGCAATATAATTACGATCCCGATAGCGGCCCTGGTAATAGCCACGCATCATCTCGTCGCTGCCCATTTGAGGCAATAAAAAAAATGGCGAACGGCTGCCGGTAAGGCTTTGCTCCTGGATATCAACCCCTAAAACCAGTTTATGGGCCAGTAAAAAGAATTGCGAATATTCTATATTAAAAAAGCCGCCGGCATAGCTGTTATTGGCATAAACACCATGCATTATATTGTAATAGCTACTAATGATCATCCCCTTTGTGGTATAAGTATTATTATTACGGGTATCAAAAGTGAAGCTGGGCCCTATATAAACATTCGCACCGCCATGGCCGTCCTCAACCTCAGGGTCGGAGTTTATGGTGCTATTTAGATTAGGATCGTATCTGTAAAAGTATTTTATCACGCCTGCCACATAACCAAGATAAAAATAATCGCCAAAACGCTTTTCGCCTGTAATACCAAACTTGTAACGTTTTTCTGCAACGTGGTCCAATGCTGATAGTTTGGTATTGTTGCCGATACCGTAAAAGTTAAAAGGATAATTGTAATAGCTAATTACCCCGGTGTAATGAAACTTGTTTTGCGGTGTCCAGTAATTGGCATTAAGGCTAAGCTTTGCCTGCCCCTTTGTGGTGATGGTTGAGTAGCCAAACAGGCTTGATACCCTGGTATTGTGGCCAATGGTATCAGTATAAAAAGATAGCAATGCAGCGCCTCCAAATTCAACACCTGTTTCGGGAGCTGAGCTAAGCGCGGGTAATAATACAAAGCTGGGCTTAAGGCTGCTATCTTTTTTAAAATACATTTGCCTGATAAACTTTGGCAAAAAATTCAGCTGTGCAAAAACACTCTGAATACTAAACAGGAATATAAAAAGAATAAAAAGTTTTTTCATGTAACGCAGATGTTGCGAAGATAAGGGCATTTTGGGTATAATGAATAAGAAAGGGTTAAAAAGCTTTTGTCTTTGTGCTGCTCTGGTTTCCTTCTGTTGCCTCTGTGGTAAAAAACTAACCATGGAGATCGCTGAGAAGGCACAATGATCACAAAGGTTTAATTACAAGGAGAAATTGAGCAGGTGCGAACTTTTGCTTGTTTAAACCAATTATAATTCATCAAAATAGCTACTTTTGCACCAAATTTATTGATAGGAAAATGAGCACTACAAGAGGACCTATATCCCAGTTTATTGAGAGAAATTCCCTGCACTTTAATGCGGCAGCGTTGGTTGATGCCGCAAAAGGCTATGAAACGCACTTGCTTGAAGGCGGCAAAATGATGGTGACCCTGGCCGGAGCTATGAGCACTGCTGAGTTGGGTATTTCACTTGCTGAAATGATCCGCGCAGGCAAGATCGACATCATCTCATGCACAGGCGCTAATCTTGAAGAGGATATCATGAACCTGGTTGCGCATTCGCACTATAAACGCGTTCCTAATTACCGTGATCTAAGTCCGCAGGATGAATGGGACCTGCTCGAAAATCATTATAACCGTGTAACCGATACTTGCATTCCGGAGGAAGAAGCTTTCCGCCGTTTGCAAAAACATATTCATAAGATCTGGAAAGATGCCGATACTAATGGCGATCGTTTTTTTCCGCATGAGTTTATGTATAAGATCTTAAATAGCGGCGAGCTGGAGCAATATTATGAGATAGACCCTAAAAACTCATGGATGCTTGCGGCTGCCGAAAAGAACCTGCCAATTGTTGTGCCGGGCTGGGAAGACAGCACAATGGGCAACATCTTTGCATCATATGTTATAAAAGGTGAAATAAAGCCTACCACCATGAAAAGCGGGATTGAGTACATGGCATGGCTGGCAGACTGGTATGTAAAAAACTCAGCAGGCAAGGGAATAGGGTTTTTCCAGATCGGTGGTGGGATTGCCGGCGATTTCCCGATCTGCGTAGTGCCGATGCTTTACCAGGATATGGAAATGCCCGAAATTCCTTTCTGGAGCTATTTCTGCCAGATCTCTGATTCAACAACTTCATACGGTTCCTATTCAGGTGCCGTGCCAAACGAAAAAATTACCTGGGGCAAGTTGGATATTCACACCCCTAAATTTATTGTAGAGAGTGATGCTACTATTGTAGCTCCGTTGATTTTTGCGTGGATCCTGGGGCAATAGATTAAGATTCTTCGTCTTTGCAAAAGCCTGGTGTTGTCGGTAGACAAACACCAGGCTTTTTTGTTGGGTGGTACTGTGGTGACTGCAAAATGCCAATTTTTTTAGCATTTTATTTGGTTCCTTTTTTACATTAAGTTATATTGCATTTTTATCACAATAATGAAAAAGGAAGTTATAATTGAATTATTGGGGCAGTTTGAGCAAGCTTGTTATAATTATAATGGAATAGAATGCTGGAGCGCACGAGAATTACAAGAAATCCTGGGATACTCTAAGTGGACCAATTTCATAAATGTAATTGACAAAGCAAAGAAAGCATGTGAAAATGCCGATTCAAGCGTCTCAGATCATTTTGCCGACGTCGGTAAAATGATCGCGATAGCTAAAGGGGCCCAAAGAGAGGTTGAAGACATTGCGTTAACCAGATATGCCTGCTATTTGATTGCACAAAACGGTGACCCGGCAAAACCGGCCATTGCATTTGCACAAACCTATTTTGCTGTACAAACCCGTAAGCAGGAAATTATTGAGCAAAGGTTGATTGATGTTGAGCGAGTTTCTGCCCGGGATAAGCTTTCTAAATCCGAAAAAAAGCTTTCAGGTATTTTGTACGAACGGGGTGTTGATGGCCAGGGCTTTGCAATTATCCGTTCAAAAGGTGACCAGGCTTTATTTGGTGGGTTTAGTACAAACGACATGAAGAAAAAGTTAGGCGTGCCTGCTGCTAAACCCCTGGCTGACTTTTACCAACGCTTACCATTAAGGCAAAGGACTTTGCCAATGAGCTAACCAGTCATAATGTAATTGAAAAAGACTTGAATAATCAAACATCAATATCAAAAGAGCACGTTGACAATAACAAAGCGGTTAGAGATATTTTATTGAAAAGAGGTGTAAGACCAGAGGCCTTGCCTGCCGCCGAGGATGTAAAGAAACTTGAACGGCGATTAGATAATGAAGAAAAGGAAGTGACTAAAACTATTAACCGCAGCAAGACGTAACAACAAACCCTCTGCCTAATGAAACAATAATTGGGTTATTTGCTTAAATTAGTCGTATTGTTTATGTATTTATGAAAAACTACTGCCTTTATCTTCTGCTTATTTGTATTGCAGTTATATCCGCCTGCTCACCTAAAGGCCCTTATGCCCTTACTAACAAAGTTTACAAAGACAAAACAAAAGGCTTTACCGAAACCATAAAGCAGGAGCTCCCCGCGACACTAGCCGATAGCGCCGGGGCTATAATTCCTTCGGAGTTTGTAGGTACGGTAAACTTCGGCATCCGCAAACCCAATTATGTAATTATTCATTTTACAGCGCAGGACTCGGTACAGCAAACACTAAAAACTTTTACTGTTACCCAAACGCAAACCAGCGCACACTATGTAATTGCTAAAAATGGCAAGGTGTTTCACATGGTGAATGATTACCTGCGCGCTAATCATGCCGGTTTAGGTAAATGGGGTAGCGTTACGGATATGAACAGCTGCTCGATAGGTATTGAGATTGATAACAACGGCCAGGAGCCTTTTACCGACCCGCAGATAAATAGCCTGCTTACCTTATTGACACAGATTAAAAAAGCATATAATATCCCCCAGGCGAATTTTATTGGGCACCAGGATTTCGCACCCAAACGCAAACCCGATCCGGGCCCGTTGTTTCCATGGAAAACATTGGCGCAGCGTGGGTTCGGCTATTGGAGTGATGACCTGCTTGAACTCCCACCTGATAATTTTGATTATACCATTGCCCTGCGCCTGATTGGTTACGATACTTCGGATATTAGTGCCGCTATAGTTGCCTTTAAGCGACATTTTATACAAACAGACATCAGCCCGCAATTAACACAGCTGGATTTGAATGTGTTATACAATGTGTACCAGAAGTATTAGCCCTCCAGCCCCCTAAAGGGGGAGTTTGAGTAGCAAAAAGTTAGTGTTCCGAGGGTAATCGTTCCCCCTTTAGGGGGTTAGGGGGCCGCTCTTAATTACCCCGTTTTGCAGTAAATGAACCGTTAGTTATCGTATAAAGCACTGTTGTGCCGGTAAAATCATCTTCGGCAAATAATTTACCTGAAAATGTTCCTTTAATATTTGCAGAGGTAACTTCTGTAATAGATACGGTTCCCTGCGCATTCCCGGGTTGTGTGGTAAAAACATCACTCTCAGTAGTGAAATAGAACAATGTTGCGGCATCAAGCTGGCTAAATGAGCTGGCAGCCGGGTAGGTTTGTCCGGCTTTTAAGGTATTAACATCGTGCGTTAATTCAACCTCGAAGCTGCTGACTCCGGGTTTGGCATTAGTAATATTTATACCGGTTATTAATACTTCACTGGTATTGCCAACAGTTGCGGAAACCGCTACACATGAGTTAAAGCTAATCGCAGTTCCGTTGGATGTAAATTTCATGGAAGTACCGGTAGGTGAATTGCTGTCGCTTTTTTTACAAGAGTTGAATATAACAGCGATAAATAATATCGCTACAAATAGTTTAGGTAGTTTTTTCATTTGCTTTATTACGTTGATGGGGATAATATAGTTCTGATATTGCCCTTTTCAAATAAAAAAGATCAATATCAGAACTTAAAAAGAGAGGTTTATTTTAAAACTTAATCAAATCAAAAGCATCCCTTTTGGTACAGGATAAGCATCAAGCTCCCCCTTTAGGGGGCTGGGGGGCCTTCCAGCTATCTTTTAATGTAACCGTTCTGTTGAACACTAATTTATCAGCAGTTGAGTTTTTATCAAGCGTAAAATAGCCTTTGCGCATAAACTGGTAACCTTTGCCGGGTATAGCCGTTGCCATATCGGGTTCTATATAAGCTTGAGTTAATACCTGCAGGCTGTCGGGGTTTATATATTCTTTAAAATCGCCATCCTCGTTTGATGGATCTTCAACCTTAAATAAACGATCGTACAAACGCACTTCAGCGGTTATGGCATGTGATACGCTTACCCAATGGATAGTGCCTTTTACGTGGATGCCGCTGGTATCGTTTTGTGATTTTGATTCCGGGATGTAGGTACAATGGATCTCGGTTACGTTGCCATCTGCATCTTTTACAAAGCTGTCGCATTTAACAATATAAGCGCTTTTAAGGCGTACCATTAGCCCAACACCTAACCGGAAAAACTTCTTCGGTGGCTCTTCCATAAAATCATCACGCTCTATCCATAATTCATTGCTGAACGGAATGTCCCTGCCGCCTTCTCCACCTTCAACCTCGGGATTGTTTTCGCTGAAAAGGGTTTCAGTTTGCCCCCCGGGATAGTTGGTGATCACCATTTTTATGGGATCAAGCACTGCCATGCGGCGCCATGCCGTTTTGTTCAGATCCTCGCGGATACAGAATTCCAGCAAACCCACATCTATCATGTTCTCGCGTTTGGCAACACCAATGCGCTCACAAAACTCGCGGATTGAACCTGGTGTATAGCCCCTGCGGCGCAAGCCGCTAATGGTTGGCATTCGCGGATCGTCCCAGCCGTCAACAAATTTTTCCTCAACCAATTGCAGCAGCTTGCGCTTGCTCATTACAGTATAGTTAAGGTTTAAACGTGCAAATTCATATTGTTTTGACGGGAAGATTTCCAGTTTCTCAATAAACCAATTGTACAAATCGCGGTGCGAAACAAATTCAAGCGTACAAACAGAATGGGTTATCTCCTCAATTGCATCTGATTCGCCGTGGGCAAAATCATACATTGGATAGATACACCATTTATCGCCTGTGCGATGATGATGCGTATGTTTAATGCGGTACATCAGCGGATCGCGCATGAGCATATTTGGCGAAGCAAGGTCAATCTTTGCACGCAGTACTTTTGCGCCATCGGGATATTTGCCTGCTTTCATATCAGCAAACAGCTGCAGGTTTTCTTCTATGCTGCGACTGCGGTATTGGTTTGGCGTACCGGCTTCAGTAGGTGTACCTTTTTGTGAGGCTATTTCTTCGGCTGTACTGTCATCAACATAAGCCAGTCCTTTTTTTATCAGGGCAACAGCAAATTCATAAAGTTTATCAAAATAGTCAGACGCATAAAGCTCATTGGCCCACTCAAAGCCAAGCCATTTTACATCGGCCTTAATGCTGTCAACATACTCCGTTTCTTCTTTGCTGGGGTTGGTATCATCAAAGCGAAGATTAGTTTGACCGCCATACCGCTGTGCAAGGCCAAAATTTAAGCATATAGATTTGGCATGCCCAATATGCAGGTATCCATTAGGTTCGGGCGGGAAACGGGTAAGCACATGGCCGTTGTTTTTGCCGGCAGCCAAATCCTCTTCAACTATCTCTTCTAAAAAATTTAATGATCTTTCTTCGCTCATGGTGTAATTAAGAATTGGCAAAAATAAGAAATTCAAGTTGGTTAGACTAACGTTATTGAAAAGTGGGCGTGTTTACCCTATTCAGCCTCACTGTAGCGAATAAACATGATTCATATACAAGGCATGGAGTATCAAACCATCAGTCATTTTGAGATTGGGTATTCTCTAATTAGAGTTATACCCGATCCTTTGTATTATCAAAGGATCGGGCATAATTGATTTTCAGTGTGTTTTATACTTAGAGGTTATTATAACGTATTACCCAAATACCCCACTAAATTATTTATACTTTTTG
>JAQBOS010000499.1 GCA_028287925.1 Mucilaginibacter sp.
ATGAAAATATCCAGGATCTGCTGAACGGAATAAAAGAGTTTTCTGAACGGGAGGATATAGAAGAAAAGGGTCTGGATGTTTTCATGCAGGATATAGCGTTGTTAACCAATGACGATAATGATAAAAACAAGGATGCCGATACCGTTTCGTTAATGACCATCCACTCTTCAAAAGGACTTGAATTTCCGCACGTGTATGTTGTTGGGCTGGAAGAAAATTTGTTTCCTTCGCAAATGTCGCTTAACTCGCGCAGTGACTTGGAGGAGGAACGCCGCTTGTTTTATGTGGCTACCACCCGCGCCGAAACCAAATTAACTATTAGCTATGCAACCAGCCGTTTTAAATTCGGAACATTGATAAGCTGTGAGCCGAGTCGTTTTTTAGACGAGATTGATGCCCAGTACCTGGAACTTGATTTTACAGCAAAACCAGTTAGCAGCAATAATCCCTTCTTTGATGATGAACGCAGTGCATGGACCAGCAAAAGCGGTGGCGACACCTTTTCAAAGCCCAAGCCGCCGCCAACAGTAAAAACAACCTCGATATTAGCCAAAGCACACGTGCCTACAGCCGGCTTCGCTCCTTCTGATACCTCGAACCTGCAAGTTGGTATGGAAGTTGAACATGAAAGGTTTGGGTTTGGCAAGGTATTAAGCCTGGAAGGAAACAAACCAGATATTAAAGCCACCATATTTTTTAAGGAGATAGGCCAAAAACAATTGCTTTTAAAGTTTGCTAAACTGCGAATAGTTAACAATTAAGAAATTTTTTTCCTATTTCTGTAGAAAACATTCCACACATTTCCCGATAATACATTTATTAATTCTACGGCAAATGCATTTTGCCCATTAATTAACATGGCATAGAGTTTGTCTATACAATTACATCCCTAATGTAATTTAAACTTTTGATTAAACGATTATGACAGACAATCTAAAAAAGAAGACCAACAAATCAGTTGGAAAAAACATCCGCACCATCCGCCACCAGCGTGGGTGGAGCCAGGAAGATGTTGCAAACCGCTTAGGGATTTCTATTCCTGCTTTTTCAAAAATTGAAACAGGGGTTACGGATATTAATTTATCCCGATTGGAACAAATTGCAAATATTTACGAAATCAACGTGGTTAACCTGTTAGCATTGGATGCTGAAGACATTGAGCCGCAGGTTTCACATCTGAATATCGCTCAAAAGAAGATCCTTGATCGCGAAGCTGAAATTGCAAACCTGCAGCGTAAAGTTATCCTGCTTTATGAAGAATTAAGAAACAGGATCCCTGCGATGGTTTAGTTTCCACCCGATTGTTCAATAAATATGACACTATTGTCTAAACATTTGGATATTTGGCACGTACAGATATTTACCACTTTTAGTAAATCATTCATAATTCCCCTATAATGTA
Organism: Mucilaginibacter sp.; assembly: GCA_028287925.1. GTDB lineage: Bacteria > Bacteroidota > Bacteroidia > Sphingobacteriales > Sphingobacteriaceae > Mucilaginibacter. Next base: position 1,403 of record JAQBOS010000499.1, read on the forward strand.
CTTAAAAACCAACCAGGGCTAATACTTTGGTTGGTTTTGGAGTAAAAATTGCAATGTGGCAGGTGAACAACTAACTTGCTATGCCAAATTATTTATTATCAATTTCAAAGACTGAGGCTTTACAGGATGGAACCATCCATGATCCGAAAAGCAAATTAAAAGTTAAGGTATTTGATCTTTTAAAATCAAGGTTTACCCCAAGCTCCGGAGAGAAAATATTTTTTGTAACTGCAGGTGATGAAACGCTTGCATTTGAAACTAAAGGCTACAAAAAGCATCGCGAACTACTGATTCTTCAAATGATAGCATGGTATTGTTTGTACCTGGGGTTAATTGAGGCCCAGATTCATACCAGCTGGCCATTAGCTATGTAGGTGAGGAAGTCGATGGCTGATGGACCATAGTCCATGGTATTTATTGAGCGGAGCGTTCTAATTTACTTTCGACTATTAGTCCACGGTCTATGGACTATCGACTAAAAACTAAAGACTAGTCTTCACCGGATCGTGTAACATATCGCTCATCTCAATTATTTTATTATCAATTTCACTCACACACTTGTTCATCATTTTGATGCACTCAGCCTGATCAACCAGGCCTTCTTTTTCGAGATTCATCAAACCTTTGAGCGTAGCAATAGGCCCGCGGATTTGGTGTGACAGATAAGATGAGTATTCGGATAGTTTTTTGTTTTTTACCTGCAGATCCTTTGTTCTTTCATCAATAATTTCTTCCAGGTGATGATTGATCCTGTCAAGGTTATCTTTTTGTCTTGAAACTTCAGCGTTAAGGTTTGTAAGCTGGTCATTAGTTTTTGCTTTACGTTTTACGTTGCTGATTAATAAACCTACCAATACCATAAGCAAGCCTGCAACTATTGCAACACCCCAAAACTTTACCAAATCATACTTCTGGCGCTCCAATAAAAATTCATTTTCTTTTTGACGCGCCTGCTGCTTAACCTGCTCAAGCTTTACATTTATTTGCGTTTTGGAGTTTTCCTTATATATAACGCTGTCTTTATGATAAATATCCTTCAAAATATAAACAGCGGCTTTATAATTTTTCCTTTTCAGCTCCAATTGATAGCTGGTTAATATAAAATCTGATTCTATAACACTGTTTTTAATGATCCGTGCACAGGTTAATCCTTCACGTATTGATTTTTCAGCTTCCTTAAACTTATTTTGAGCGATATAAATATCTGCAAAAGTAAGATCGATACTTGCAACCGTTATATTTAAATCCAGTTGCTTTGCCTCCCTGTTTGCTTCTAATAGCAGTCGTTCCGCTTTATCATACTGATTGAGGTTATAATACATTACCCCTTTGTTTTGCAAACATTGGATCAGGTTTACGGTATCTTTTAAAGCAGCATAAAGTACATTACTTTTATCATAATAATTTAATGCCTGGGTGAAACTATTTTTCCGATAATAAACGTTACCTATATTTAAATATATTGGGGCGATTAGTTTATTATCAGACAATTTTTTCGCTATTACCAGGGCTTTTTGAAAATACTCTAATGACAGATCGTAATCATTATCCCTGTATAAATTTCCAATGCCATTATATACTTTTCCTTCACTTCGCAGATCTTTGATTTTTTGAAAAAAGTCAAGCGCAACTAAAAAATTATCTATCGATTTTAAAGGCTGATTTAAATAATAATACCCTATCCCCATCACCCTATACGATTCGCCGATGCCTGGTTTATAATTTAATTTCTGTGCAATTGCTAATGCTTTTGTAGCATTCGAAACCGTTTGGTCAGGATTATTCATGCGGTTATCAAAACCCTGTTTATTCAGTTTGATAACCGTATTAGTGTCTTGCGCCATACCCTGCCCGTAACCTTTAGTTAAAGTACAAATTGCAAGTAAACAAAACCATATAAGTATGAAGGCTTTTTTCATTAAGACATTATTACGGTTAAAGGTATGGTAAGGTTATACTAATTTAGAGCCTGTTTAAAAATGGATGAATAAATTTGCTCTGTGTTGAAAAGTGAATAAAAAGGGCATCGCCCATCGGTTAAATAAATACTACTTGTGAGTAACGACAAACACATTTAGTATGAAAAA
>JAQBOS010000500.1 GCA_028287925.1 Mucilaginibacter sp.
GATCTGAACGACAAATCAGAATATAGCTCCAACCAATACTGGACAGATAATATTATTGACGTATCCCTGCCATCAACCTACAACTTTGTTGAAACCGTAATAGGCGATATTGTTAGTATGTATAAAGAAGCAGGCGCTCCTTTAAAAACTATCAATTTTGGTGGGGATGAGGTGCCAGCACACGTTTGGGAGAAATCTCCGGCATATTTAGCTTTAAAAGCCACACATCCCGAAATTGGAAGCACCGCCGACCTGTGGTACTACTTTTATGGCAGGGTTAACCAGCTTGTAAAAGCAAAAGGCCTTTACCTGTCGGGATGGGAAGAAATGGCATTGCGTAAAACAGCGCTTGATGGTCAGCCTGTTTACGTGCCAAATCCCGATTTTATGCCTGAACATTTGCAGGCCGAAGTTTGGAACAACACATTAGGCGGTGGTAACGAGGACCTGGCTTATAAGCTGGCAAACGCAGGATATAAAACGGTGCTTACCTGTGTAACCAATTTGTATTTTGATATGGCAAACTATAAATCATTTGATGAGCCGGGCTATTACTGGGGTGCATTCTCTGATATCGACAAGCCTTTTTCATTTATCCCTTACGATTACTTTAAAAACTCAAAAGTTGATAAGGATGGCTTGCCGCTAAACAGGAATATCTTCATCGGTAAACAACGCCTTACAGATTATGGGAAAAGCAATATTTTAGGCTTGCAAAGTGCTGTTTGGGGCGAAAACATAAAAAGCACCGAACGCCTTGAATACATGCTGTTACCAAGAGTATTAGGCTTTGCCGAACGCGCCTGGAGCCAGGACCCCGCCTGGGCAACTGAAAAAAATGCCGCAAAAAGCGATTCGCTTTATCAAAAGGATTGGGTAAACTTTTTAAATGTATTAGGCAAAAGGGAGCTGCCCCGCTTAAGCTACTATAACGGCGGCTATAATTATAGGGTACCCAAACCGGGCGTTGCCTTACAGGATAATAAGTATGTTGCCAATATCCAGTTCCCGGGCTTAACCATCCGCTATACAACAAATGGGAAAGACCCTGATGCAAAGAGCGTATTATATAACGATGAAGTTAAAATTGATAATAACAACGTGAAATTTAAAGCTTTTGATACTAAAGGCCGGGGTAGCAACGTTTCAGAACCTGTTACTCCCTAACAAAAGTAACAGGGGCATTTTGAGGTTTGCCTTTGTTATAACTATTTTAAAACCCTGCGTTAAAGCCAATAAAATAATTGCGCAGCGGCGCAGGGTTATAAAATCTGTTCCCAACAGCGTTCAAATCATTCCCAAGGCTGTATTTTTCATTAAGCAGATTGTCGGCACCGGCGTATATTTCAAATTTGCTTTTGTGGTTAACGGTAAATTGCCAGCCGGCTTTAGTTTGCAACAGGTTATAATGTGATGCAAAAACGGTATTGGCATCAGTAAGCGGGATGCGCCCGGTGTAATTGTGCTCAATAAAAAGATAAAAGCGATCGGGAAATTTAATTTGAAGGCTGGAAATAATTACCTGCCCAGGTACGCCTGTTAATTTATTCCCCGAATAATTAGCTGTAGCATCATGATAATCACCGCTGAAGGTAAATTTGTTAAGCGTTAACGATTCATTAAACTGCAACCCCCTTATAAAGCCTGAACTATTTTGGCGGATGACCCAATCTGAAAAATAAAGCTCAATGCCCGGCTGATGTGTACCGCCTGCATTAATATAATATTCGGTTTCGTCAGGGTTAAGGCGCAGCACAATGGCATTATGCAAAACATAATAAAATACCGAAGCATCCAAAAACATACTTTGGTCGGCATTACGCAGGCGGAAACCTGTTTCATAGTTCCAGCCATATTGCGCCTGTAAATTTGTGTTGATGATATTATCGGTAGGCCTTATTTCGGCAGTAGTAGGTGTGGAGTAACCCCGGCTTACAGATGCACGCCATATAAAATTATCCGTTACATCGTATGATAAGGCTACCCTCGGCATTAGCTGCGGGGTGAAATGCCTGTTGGTAAAGTCAGCCTCGGCATTAGGGTAAACGTTCCTGAAATTATAATCATAAAAATTAAGGCTTAAAGCCGCTTCTGCATGCCAGCGCTTATACAGATCGAACACATACCGGGTAAAAAAGAAATGCTGGTTGGTGTTGATCTTGTCGAGCGTTTGTGCCGTATCCCTTAAGCCTTTTCTGTTCCCATAATTATTGATATCAGCATTGGTTTGCTGCCATTCCAGTCCTAAATTCAGCTTCCATCCGTAATCAGTGTGCTTTTCACTACTCAACTCAAAATAAGTACGCAAGCCATAGGTGCTTTCGTAGCGCTGCTCGTAATTGGTGATAAAGGGATTGGAAAAATCAACATAAGAGCCAAAAACCGACAGTACATTGCGTAGCCTGTTATTTATATGCAACTCATTAACTACGCCTCCCAGCAACATTTTTGTAGTGATGCCTATTTTTTGATCAATAGCACCCGGAACAAACTTGGTAGGCAATCGTGCAGATTGAGGATCGGCCTGGTATTGTGCTAAGGTAAGTCCCCCTGGAGTTTGATAATTCAAATCGGAGTAAAAGGCCAATGCCCGCAGCTCGTCTTTGCCATTATAGGTCCAGCGGTTTACCGCCTGTATAAAATGACGTTGCATATAGCTATGCTGGCGATAGCCCCCATAACTTTCATAGCCCTGGTTTAAATTTAAACGGGAATTGCCGATTTGATTCTGGATGGCCGCATTTTCATGCACCAGCCCGTAACTCCCCCCGTTTAAACCAAGCAAAACAGCATTACTATCCGGGTGCAGGTTAACCGGGCTCAGCAAAACTACCCCGCCTGAGTTTGCACCAAATAAGCTGCCATCAGGCCCTTTTAATATTTCAATATGGTTAATGCTGTTAATATCAATAGCATTGAGATAAGTATTACCACCCGCATCAGTAAGCGGGATCTCATCATAATAGATCTTTACATCCCTGATGCCAAATGGCGAACGCAGCAGGCTTCCCCTTATAGACAGGCGGTAACTACCCGGCGACCGTTCCTCGGCTCTTACACCGGGCACACTGTTTAATGCCGAAACAAACGAATTATCAGGTTGCAGGCTCAATTGCGTCTTACTTATAACGCTTACAGATGCGGGTACATTTAGCAAGGGCTGATCAGATAAGTAGCCCCTGATAATAACCGGCTCTAACTGCCTGGCAGTATCTTTTTTTTGTTTGACAAGAATGTTTTGAGCGCTAACCCCTGAAGCAATAGTAAGCGTAATGAATAAGCTAAGGCAGTATTTTATCATAGGAGTTATGAAAGACAAAAATAGCTTATTTAATTATAAATTAATGTAGTTTAGGATTCCTTTAGGAGTAAATATCAACAGAATTTTATAAGGATACTTATAGTAGTTGATAATATGGATAAACCAGGGGCAGTCTCAAAAGTCTTGTTGTTAATTTTTAAACAAAATAATATTTGGTCTTAGCGCTCTCTGTGCCTTCTCAGCGCCCTCTGTGGTTAATTTTTTACCACTGAATATTAGAGAAACGGGCTTTAGTCCCTTATACGCTATCAAATTCACTAATAATTAGCAGTTTTTGCAAATTACGGGTCAAGCATTGAGTAATTAAATTACTTTTGGAATAAAACCAATTATTTACAGTTTACCTGTTGATGAAATCAATTTGGCTTAAGTTATTTTTACTGGTAGTTAGTATAACTCTTACTATCAAAAGCCATGCGCAGGTTTGTACCGGAAGCCTTGGCGATCCCGTTATTAGCGAGAATTTTGGATCAGGAACAAACCCGGGGCCAGCTTTAGACGGCAGTATAACAAATTACAATTACTTTGGAAGCGATTGCCCCAATGATGGAAGCTATACCATTGCTACCAGCACAAGCAACTGTTTTGGCGGTACATGGCATAGTTTAACACATGACCATACCGGAAACCCTAATGGATACATGATGATAGTTAATGCATCAGCCAATCCCGGATTGTTTTATACGCAAAAAACGGATGCCGGTCAGTTATGCTCCAGTACTACTTATGAGTTTGCCGCTTATATTACTAATCTTATAATTCCATCGGCTTGCGGTGGGGCATCATCACAACCTAATATTACATTTTCCATTGAAACAACTGCCGGCGTAGTGCTTAAAACTTATAACACCGGCGATATTCCACCAACAGATAACATTATCTGGAAGCAATACGGAACATTTTTTACTTTACCGGCGGGTGTTACCAGCATTATTGTAAAAATGATAAACAATGCGCCCGGCGGCTGCGGGAATGACCTGGCTTTGGATGACATTACTTTTCGTGCCTGCGGCCAGGTGGTGCAGGCTGGTTTTGGTTCGTTCAATGGCTCACCGGAGCAGGATGTATGTATAGGAAGTAATACCATGGTTAGCCTACAAGCCAAAGTTGATGGCAATCCGGTATATCAATGGCAGCATAATACCGGCGGCAATAATTGGGCTGACATACCTGGAGCCAATTCCGATACCTATATAAGGCCTGCTGATAACGCTGTTTTAGGAACATATTTATACCGGGTTGGCGTTGTGGCAAATGGCGGGGATATCTCATCGCTTAACTGCAGGGTTTACTCGTTGCCGTTAACCGTTACGATAATTCCGCTTCCTGTGGCTGCAGCCATTACACCACAAACTTTTTGCGAAGGCACTACCTTAACCTTAACCGCTTCAGGCGGGGCTACTTATATGTGGTCGGGGCCAAACCTGGCGCCAACTTCGCAAAATCCGCTGGTTATTAATAGTATTACCCTCGCAGATGCCGGTACTTACACAGTTGTCCCCATCTCTGCTCAAAATTGCACCGGGGCGCCCACAAATGTGCAGGTTAGCATTATTCCAAAGCCAATAGCAAATGTAATTGCCGTTGCTCCTATTTGCGCCGGCGAACACGCGCAGCTTGGCGCATCAGGCGGATTATATTACAAATGGACGCCCTCCACCGGGCTTGATCATGACGACGTGCCAAACCCGGTAGCTACGCCATTGGTTACAACAACCTATAATGTTGATGTAAGCAATAATTATTGCACCGATACCAAATCAATAACAGTAACCGTAAATCAAAATCCGGTAGCTGATGGCGGTGGAGATAAGAATATATTTGAGGGCCAATCGGTAAAGTTAAGCGGAACGGTAAAAGGAGACAATATCACCAGTATTTCATGGTCGCCAACAACTGCGCTTGACAATCCTGAATCGGCCACGCCAATTGCCAGCCCCACGGATGATATTACTTATACCATGACGGTAACATCGCAAAGCTGCGGAATCTCTGTCAGTGCTCCTGTTTTTGTAAAGGTTTATAAAAAGATAATCATCCCAAATACTTTTTCGCCAAATAACGACGGCATTAACGACCAATGGAACATTGAAGCTTTATTTACCTACCCTGAAAGCTTAACCCAGATTTTTGATCGGTATGGAAAAAGGGTTTACCAAAGCACGGGATACTTCAAAGTCTGGGATGGTACTTATAATGGTTCGGCCCTGCCCGAAGGCACTTATTACTATGTTATCGATCTGAAAAACAATACGCCTAAGCTTTCGGGATGGGTGTTTATTGTGAGGTAAATAATTGATTGGGAATTTTTTATTCATTTTCACTATCCGATTGTTGAACATTAAAGCCTATTTGGCTAATATCTATTTTTTTCTTATCGGGTAAATAAGGACTTTTAATTTTTTCCTCTGTATAAATTGATTTTCTTAAGGACACGAGTTGTTGTAGACTGGCTTTTCTTAACTCTATTAACCGCTGGTATTTATCAAATCCTTTTTCAATAAGTATTGCATTATATCCTTCTAGATTTGACAGTACTAGTAGTTGATGAGCATCTGCTAAATCTCTCATGTTTAGCCCCTTAAGATGTAAACTGGGGTTTGCTTCTTTCCATTGTTTTGCTGTGTATCCAAAAACAGCAACGCTTAGCAAGTCAGCTTCATTTGCGTATACAACCCATTCTTTATCTTTTTCAATATTTAGAGCCTGTTTAAAAATGGATGAATAAATTTGCTCTGTGTTGAAAAGTGAATAAAAAGGGCATCGCCCATCGGTTAAATAAATACTACTTGTGAGTAACGACAAACACATTTAGTATGAAAAA
>JAQBOS010000567.1 GCA_028287925.1 Mucilaginibacter sp.
GCGGTGTACCTGCTTATTGGCGCGACACGAATAGTACCGAGGTAAGAACTGGCTTTTTGGCGACTTATAACGCATTGAACATGATTTCGCCATGGATGATTGGAAAGATCTCTGATGTTTCCGGTTCCGACGGTTTCTACACCGATCATAATGCCGGCGATCAGGCTTACAGTAACGCTAACGGTATTGATTACCAGCCGTGTGTTTTACCGGGAGATTTGCAAAAACATCAAAGAGTTCATGGCGATTTTATGTGGAGGCAATTTTACAACATGGTAAGGCTGGGCGCCCAGGGCATTTACATTTCCATGTTCGACGAATATAACGAAGGCAACCAGATAGCAAAAACTACCGAAACTTCGGCCTTTACGCCTGCTGGCTTGGGCTTTTTCTCGTTGGATGAAGATGGTACAGCCTGCTCTGCAGATTATTACTTACGCCTTACGGGCGATGGCGGCAGGATGCTGAAGGGCCAGCTTGGGCTTACAGCTACACGCCCTACGCAGCCGGTGGTGTCCGGCAGTACTCCTGCACCAATCGGGCAAATAATTACCATTAAGGGAAACAATAATCTTTACGTCAGCAGCGAGAACGGTACCCAGGCTATGAATTGTAACCGCGCTACCGCCCAGGGTTGGGAGCAGTTTACGATTGTTGATGCCGGAGGAGGCAAGGTCGCCCTGATGAGCCAGGGCAAATATGTATCTTCTGAAAATGGAACCCAAGCTATAAATTGCAACCGGACGTCGATCGGGCCATGGGAACAATTTGATTGGATAGACAATGGAAATGGTACATTTTCGCTAAGGGGAAACAACGTGAAATTTATTTCCAGCGAAAACGGTACCCAGGCTATGACCTGTAATCGTACCGTTGCCCAGACTTACGAATCATTCCGGGTAAATCAATAAATAACCTAACCAGGAATAAGCTTTAAGCTTCTTTTTTTGAATGGCCGGTTTACCAATGACCGGCCATTCATTGAAGTTGAAAAATCTTTTATATGGGTTGACTGTTATTGATGAGAAGAAACCCATCCTGCGCTTTGCAGGTATTTGATCAGGCGGGGATCTTTGGCTGAGAGGGCAGGGATCCAGTCGCCGATCCGCTGACGGGTCCAGTAATTACCCTGTTGATTACCGGGATTTGCAAACTTATAACGGTATAATACAGCGCGGATAAATCGCGGAGGCGCTGCGGGAAACGGGTTCCCGGCGAATAAATCTACTATAGCTGGATCATTATGCAGAAGCTTCCAAACAAGGTTATATGTCCAGGGATATTGATCGGCCGTTGGCATTGCAGCGAACCACATTTGCCAGTCTAAACGCAATTGATAGGGTGCTATTTGCGGTGGGAGCCTATTAAGTGCTACCGGGAGGCCTTTGTAGATATACGGTTTCCAGTTTGCTTTGCCTCCCGTAGTGTCATCGGCTGTTCCTTCAAATATCACATTCGCACGCTCTTGTCCTACAGATCCGAACGCCCCGTAAGTATTAACCAGGTCCAACGGATCAAAAGAAGTATTCATCACCTGGGATGGCGACAGAATGTTCAATGCGGGTTGAATGCTCAAGAGTACCACAATGGCGGTAACAACCCAACTGGTGACCAGCATTGGCTTTGATTCTTTGGCAATGCCTGCAGCCCTTTCCGCCTTTTGAACAAGCTTTTGTGGAAGCACCCTGGCCCAAAAGCCATCATCAAAACAGGCCAATGCGGGAACGATAGTGAGCCAGTTTAAAAAGGAGAGATTCCCGCTTAGGATGATTGTAAGCTGGAACAACACAATGACTAAGCCTGCGATATGACGTGCAAGCCGTGGCCAGAATACGAACCAGGGGGCTACGAGCTCTGCCAGCCAGTTAAACCAGACTCCGATTTTCAGAGCGATATGGGGAAGAAAATGAAACCACCTGGTTAATGGACCGGGAATAGGTTGTGTTTCGAAATAATAATAGAGGGCGGTACCATTGCGCCAGATCTTATCCCCGCGATATTTGATCATTCCTGAACCAAGCATAATCCGGAAGATAAGCCAACGGAAAAGTACAATTACAGGCATAGGTGGTGCGTATTTAGGGAACGGACGCAGATCGAACAGCGGACAGAGAAATATAGCGAGAAAGCCGGTCTCTGTGAGTTGGATCTCCCAGCCGTATCCGTACCAGTCCTGTCCGATATGAACAAATGACATATACAGAAACCAAACGACGGTGAGCATCGTGGCATTTGCGTACCCGGCGGCTATTACAATGGAGAGCAGTAATCCGGTCCATGCGGCGATTAGAAGCGCAGTGTCAGAATGCCAGAACCAAAAAACCGAGGGCAGGTGCAGGAAGGCAGATCCGGTGGACCCTAACGAGGAGCTCACTTCACTTAAGTAAATCTTCAACGGAAGGAGTCCGTTAGCGCCGATTAATGGAACTACCTGGTTGATGGCCACTAAAAAGGCGACCACATAAATCACACCGAGTAACCGGAGGATCACAAAGCGGGTAAGCCAGTAGGTGGGAGGGGCCATGAAGAATTTGTTATTTTATTAATACACGGGATGGATAAGATGGTTTTGCATATTTACAATTGAGCTTGTTTTTTGATTGTTATGGCAAAACGGAAGGCTTAGGTTTTATTTACAGGGAGCCTGCATCGGTAATTGGATAGGCAATTCAATGATTTCTAAAAAAGAAATAACAGAGGCAGCCGGGAGTGTTTGAGATATATTTTGATCATAAATGGCGAATTGTACAGGATTATCTGCAAAAAAAGTTAATTAAGCCAATTCAGCGTTATTTGATAAACAGCCCTCAACCATATGGATCACCGCATCTACGTTGAATGGTTTTGCTATAAAGCCATCAGAACCATAACTGCCAAAGGACTCCAGGAAATGCGGGTATCCGGAAAGCAGGATAACCGGGAGGCCAGTGGTCATACTGTTGCCTTTAAGCTCATGACAGAGTTCGCCGCCATTAATGCCGGGAATAAGAAAATCCAGCATTATAAGGTCTGGCCTGTGTGTTAACACACTTTCAATAATTGAAGGTGTGAAATTCAGACCAACAACTTCATAACCTTCTTCATTCAGAAGATCGGTTAACAGGCAGAGGATGTCATAGTCATCTTCTACGATCAATATTCTTTTGGACATAACATCTATAATTGGTAAGTATATAACGATCAAACAGGCATTATAGTTTGATGATTATCCTGATAAAGATAGCGTACTTACCTGACTTTAAGATTACTGGAATATTATATAATTATACCGGTATAGTTAAGTCAATAGTCTTAAGTCGCAACTCTTAAGTCAAATTTCGTTTTTTTTTGACTTAGAACTCTGGGCTTTCGACTCAAGACTAAGCATCAATTCATGATTAACACAATACTAGTTCCTTATTCTGTTTCATAGGCAAAGTGCTGGCGCATTTTTTCTTCTTCCAGGTCAAGCAACTCAAGTTGTTGTTTAACGATGTCATCGTTGATGTTTTCCTTTTTGTTAAGGGTATTGAGCAGTGCCCGTTGTTCTTTCATCAGCTCTGTCATGATAGCCCTGTAATCTTTATAAAAAGCATCGGATCGGGTTTTATTATCTTCTTTCTCCCAGTCTTTCAATAGTTCAAGGTCTGCCGTCAGCTTTAGCCGGAGTGATTTGACCATATCGTTATCCTTAAGCTGTGCCGCATATTTTTCGTCCAGTATTTGAAGGGACAGATGGGATAGTTTTTCCCTGACAAGCTGTTTTTGTTGCCCGAAAGAAATAGTATAATCACGGTCGGGCATATTTATCCATTTAACCAATGTTGGTAGGGTCAGGCCCTGCAATACCAATGTTACCAATATAACTATAAAGGTGATAAACAGAATGAGCGGACGCTGGGGAAAGGCCGCGCCTGAATTTAACAGAACCGGAACACTTAAGGCAGCCGCTAAAGATACTACACCACGCATCCCTGTCCAGCCAAACAGGATGGGGGCTTTCCATCCGGGTTTATCATCCGCAACGGTAATGAACTTGCTCATGAACATTGTAAAAACAGTTGCCCCGAAAGTGCTGGCAAAACGAGTAACGATCAAAACAGCAGTAATGATGAGGCTGTATTTGATAGCTGGGCCAAGACCGTCTGGCCCCAGCGCTTTTATAATAACCGGGAATTCCAGGCCTATCAGTATAAACACAAAACCATTAAGCACAAAAGCCACAGCCTCCCAAACATTAATCCCCTTTAGCCTGCTCTGGTTGCTGAAAATAGATTGCCGCCTTGCGGAAAGGAACAGCCCGCCACTCACCACCGCCAGTACCCCCGAAAAATGAAATTCTTCGGCCGCCATATACATGGCATAGGGCGTAATAAAAGTAAGCACAATATCAATATTGGTAGTAGTAGGCAGCCAGCGATGGATGGCATAAAATACCAGTGCAACTGCCAAACCGATTAAAATCCCCATAACAATTACCAAAACAAAACTAACCGCGGCCTGGCTGAAAACAAAAGTGCCCGTAGTTACGGCTGCCAGCGCAAAGCGAAAAATAACCAGACTGGAAGCATCATTCAGTAAGCTTTCGCCCTCTACAATGGTGATGAACCGTTTGGGTACCTTAACATTCTTTAATATCGCGCTTGCCGAAACAGCGTCAGGAGGGGAGATGATGCCGCCTAACAGGAAACCGGTTGCTAAAGTAAAGCCCGGGATAAGACCATAAGATACAAATGCTACAACACAGGAGGTAATAATAACAATTGGCACAGCAAAGCTGGAGATCACCCGGCGCCATTTCCAGAAATCTTTCCAGGAGGTACTCCACGCAGCCTCATAAAGTAATGGCGGGAGGAAGATCACAAAGATCATGTCCGGGTCAATTTCAATGCCTCTTAAAATAGGAACAAAACCCAGTGGCAACCCTGCCAGTACCAGCAGGATAGGGTAGGCGATCTTAATTTTTTGTGCCAGCATAACAATGAACAGGATCACAGCCAGCAGGAAGGTATATTGAATGATGAGGTGGTGCATAACCAAAAATAAGTCAATTTAAGCAAACCTTAAACAAGTTGCTGTTTAAAAAAACATCTTTATTCTATGGGTTTAGCACCTAATAATTAATAAGGCTGCGTCTTTAGTCGCAAGTCTTTAGTCAAATTCGGTCTTTTTCTGACTTAGAACTCCAGACTTTCGACTCACGACTAAACTAAGCATTAGCCAGCCTTGCCATAACTGGAGAAGAGCCTGTATATTTCCTGAAAAAATTGGCAAAGTAAGCGGGCTCTTCAAAACCAAGGATATTAGCGATTTGGGCTATGCTCCAGTCGGTGTGCTTTAATAAAGCATGCGCTTCTTTTAAAACGCGTTCTGAAATATGTTGGGTAGTGGTCTTGCCTGTGATTTCCTTTACAGACCGGTTGAGGTGATTGGTATGCACGGAAAGGTTTTGGGCAAAATCATTAGCCGTTTTCAGTTTAAGGAATTGGCCTGACGAATCAATTGGAAACTGTCTTTCCAGTAACTCTAAAAACGATGCTGTGATCCTGGCTGCGGCACTGGTATTGGTTTCATAAGTGGTAACAGGTGCTATCTTTAAAGCCTCATGCATCAGGATGCGCAGGTAACTACGGAGCAAGTCGTACTTATGAGCATAGTCTGAATCCATTTCTTCCATCATCCTGCCAAGTGTGGCCGAAATGAAAGCCAGCTGGACCTCATTTAAAAAAACAATGTGGTTTCCGCCCGTTTTAAACAATGGAAAATCCTGCAGGGTGCTTCTATGCTCGTGCGATTCAATAAAGGCCTGGGTAAATAAACAGAAGCAGCCTTCCTGTGGCCCAGGTCCTGATTCCCAGGATGATGGCACCGATGGACTGGAAAATACGAGTGCGGGCCGGTCAATGTCCACGTACCTGTCCGCATAATGCATCTTACCATTCCCAATTACAAGCGCTATTTTATAAAAATCACGCCGGCTAAATGGTGTTTTCGGAAAACAAGGCTTGCGCAAAAAAACATTGAAATGCCCCTGCCCGGTATTGTTCTCAGCAAATACCTTTTGATTGGCTACCGGGTGGCGCTGGTAAAATTCTTCAAGGGTTTCCATATTAAGCATAGGTAAAGGTAGTAATTATTTGATTATTATAATCAAATATGACTATTGAATGATGGTTAAATGATCGACTGTTTGAAAATTATAAGTTTCTGCTTGAATACTATAAATAGAAAGCAAACAGGCGCCGCTACTTTTGCGCTATGGAAACCGGTTTTAGAAAATGGATCATCGTAGTTACGATCATTACGTCCACCATTATTGAGCTGATAGATACTACTATTGTAAACGTATCCATCAATACCATGAGCGGGAATTTGGGAGCATCGCTTGAGGATACTGCATGGGTTATTACTTCCTATGCCATAGCCAATGTGATCATCATCCCCATGACCAGCTTCCTTGCCGAAAAGATCGGGAGGAAGCAATATTATATTGGTTCTATACTTTTGTTTACACTGGCCTCGGCTATGTGCGGGTTTTCGCATAATTTATGGGAATTGGTCGGCTTCCGTTTTCTCCAGGGCATTGGCGGTGGTGCTTTGCTATCTACCTCGCAGTCTATCCTTTTTGAAACCTTCCCGGTAAAAGAACGTGCTACGGCCAGTGGTATTTTCAGCCTGGGCATTATTATCGGCCCGTCCATCGGCCCGGTGATGGGGGGCTACATCGTGGATAATTTATCCTGGCAATGGATCTTTTATGTGAATATCCCCATCGGGCTATTAGCGGCCGTTTTATCCTTCATTTATCTTAAACCCACTAAACGATCGGAAGACGGGAGAAGGATCGACTGGCTTGGCATCTTTTTATTGGCCGTAGGAGTCGGTTCCCTGCAAATAGTGCTGGAACGAGGGGAAACAGACGACTGGTTTGCAGCAAATTATATTGTAGTACTGAGTATTATATCAGCCTTGTCCTTAGCCGTTTTGGTTTGGTGGGAGCTCAATATTAAACACCCGGTAATTAACCTGCGGGTTTTAAAAAGCACCACCTTATCCATTTCTGCAGTTATGACCTTTGTGCTGGGATTTGGCTTGTTCAGCGCAGTGTTTGTTTTTCCTTTGTATGCCCAGCGGATCATCGGTTATTCGGCCTTCCAAACGGGGACCATGCTCTTGCCTGGAACGCTGATGGCGGCAATGATCTCGCCATTTTTGGGAAAAATGCTGCAAAACGGCATCCGCCCGCAATACCTGATTATCCTGGGCTTTGGGCTGTCGGCCATTTTTGGCTTCATGATGTCGGGCTCGAACCTGGAAACCGGCGGCGCATATTTTTTCATCCCATTGATCTGCCGTGGATTGGGCGCGGCATTGCTGATCGTACCCTTAACAGCACTGGCTGTGTCGGAATTAAAACCGGCTGAAATACCGCAAGGTGCAGCTTTAAATAATATGATGCGGCAAATGGGAGGATCGTTTGGTATCGCCTTAATAAATACCTATATCGCGCATCGTGCAGCAGCAAACCGCATGTCCCTGATCCCTCATGTTACAGCCTCCGACCCGCTGACGGTTGCGCGGCGGCAATCATACATCAGTAATTTCCTTGCCCATGGCGCCAGTTATTTGCGTGCATTACAGCAGTCGCTGGGGGCACTGGAAAACACGGTTGCCCGGCAAACTTTCCTGCTAAGCTATATGGATGCGTTCCTGCTGCTGGCCATTTTAAATGCCTGTTGTATTCCGTTGGTAATCCTGACCATCAAAAAAAGACAAGTTGTAAAGGTCGGCAAGGTAGAACTTCCGGATGCACATTGATCGGTGTTGAGATTGGTCAGGAGAAAATTATTTCTTGTCCTTTCCAAACAGCCGGGCATTGTAATTATGCCAGTTTCCAGTCGGGCCGTTCAAAGTGGCAGGTGTATCCGTATGGATTCTTTTGCAGATAGTCCTGGTGTTCGGCTTCGGCGTTCCAAAAATCGGTTTCAGGTACAACTTCGGTAACAATTTTACCTGGCCATTTCCCGGAAGCTTCCATTTCCTTAATCAGCGCGTTTGCGGTTTCCCGTTGGTTTTCATCCAGGTAAAAGATCGCTGAGCGATAGGATGCCCCGATATCGTTTCCCTGCCTGTTCCGGGTGGTAGGGTCATGGATCTGGAAGAAATATTCCAGGAGCTTGCGATAAGATAGCAGTTCTGGGTCAAATGTAACCGCAATAGCTTCAGCGTGTGTGCCGTGGTTCCGGTAAGTGGCATTGGGTACATCGCCGCCTGTGTATCCCACAACAGTTGAAATAACACCCGGATAATGCCTGATCAATTCTTCTACGCCCCAAAAGC
This sequence comes from Mucilaginibacter sp., assembly GCA_028287925.1. Classification (GTDB taxonomy): domain Bacteria; phylum Bacteroidota; class Bacteroidia; order Sphingobacteriales; family Sphingobacteriaceae; genus Mucilaginibacter. The sequence goes on from JAQBOS010000567.1 coordinate 8,320, forward strand.
AACCGCCTGCCAGAATGGCTTTTTCAATATTCATTTTGCCTTATTTTTTAAAGGATAAAAATAAGGCTTTTAAGTTACACATTCTTAATTCGAGGGTCACGAATTAAGAATGTGTAGCAGGCGAGGTTTAAAGTACAGATACCAGTTCGGCTATGCGGTTGGAGATGCCTACTTCATTGTCGTACCAGGCAACTACCTTAACCAGCTTGCCAATTGATTTGGTCAGGTTGCCGTCTACGATTGAGCTATGGGTATTGCCTAAAATATCAGCCGACACGAATTGTTCTTCGGTATATTGTAAAATCCCTTTTAAAGAATTATCTGCATAGTGCTTTAATATGGTATTCAGGTCTTTAGCCGAAACCTCCTGCTTTAAGTTGATCGACAAGTCAACTATCGATCCATCGATCACAGGGACACGATAAGAGAACCCGTCCAGCTTGCCTTTCAGTTCCGGCAAAACGTCGCCTATGGCCTTTGCCGCACCGGTGGTTGTAGGAATGATTGAATGCGGCGCTGACCGTGCCCTGCGCAGGTCTTTATGTGGCCCATCCTGCAAATGCTGGTCGGCGGTAAAGGCGTGAACAGTCGCCATAAAGCCTGATTCAACACCGAACTCTTTATCAAGGATGTATAAAACAGGGGCGATGCTGCCCGTGGTGCAGGATGCGGTGGAATAGATCTGGTCGCCTCCGATCAGTTGATTGTTTACGCCGTGAACGATAGTTTTTATCCCGCCCGTAGCCGGGGCTGTGATCAGTACTTTTTTCGCGCCTGCATCGATATGTGCTTGTGCGGTGGCTTTATCCGTAAAGCGCCCGGTAGATTCGATCACCACATCGATCCCCAGGTCTCCCCACGGCAGATTTTTCGGATCCTTTTCGCTCAATAAGCTGATCTTTTTCCCGTTCACCAGCATGGCCCCGTCTTCTGCTGCCACCGTACCCGGGAAACGCCCGTGCGCGCTGTCATATTTCAGCAGGTGGATCAAGGTGTTTAGGTCCGTCAGGTCATTGATCGCCACGACTTCGATATCCTGTTTATTCTGTAAGGCCCGAAGCGTCATGCGCCCGATCCGGCCGAATCCATTAATTGCAATTTTCATATTTCTGTAGTTTTAAAAATCTTCTGTAATCTGATGGTGTAACCATCAGGTGTCTTAAAAATAGTCTTCTCATCGATACCAACCCGCCTAAGCCGCAACGCAAAGCAACTTGCTCAAGGGGCACGTCGCTTTCCTCAATGCAAACCCGGGCAGCTTCCACACGAAGTTTTTCGATATATTTTGCCGGAGAGATCCCCGTTTGCCGGGTAAAAACCCGGGTAAAGTTCCGGTGACTCATGTTCATTTTTTCTGCCAGGCGCCCTACATCAAGTGGCTCATGCAACCGTTCTGCCAGCCATTCTTTTAACTGCACAGCCACTGGCGAAGTATCAACCAGGCTGCCGAACTGCACCTGGTAAGCCTGCCTGTTCAGATAAAAAAAGATGAGTTTTCGCGCTATTTCGGCAGCCACAGCCCGCCCGCAATCTTCCTCTACCATCGCTAACGCGAGGTCGATCCCGGAAGATACACCGCCGGATGTAAACAGCTGCCCATCCCTTGAATGAAAGAAATTACGGTCGGGTAACATACCTGACTTTTCCAAAATGGAAGTGCCAACCCCCACAAAGCCGATCCTGCGGATCCCGTTGTGTGCTGCCGCCAGCCAGGCATAAAATTCCCCGTAGTTTGATCCGGGGTCATTCCCCACAATTAACAGCGTATCTATAGTGCCTTCAAGATCTGTTAACCGTAAACAATTGATCTCAATCCCTGAAGAGGTGTACACCGATGCCGTACCTGGCGAAACCAATACCACACCGTAGATCCCCCGGAGCTTGTTCGCATGATTGAATACGTCCGCCGGGCCGGCGAAGTCCATCAACGAATTACCGGACATCACCACGATAGCGACCTTCTTTCTATCCATAAGTCAAAATTAAAACATTCAATTCCTGTCTCAAAGGACATAAATTAAACAATTTAGGCCATGGGTTGTTTTTTAAAAACAAAATCCTGTTTGATTTTCAATAGGGCTTAAGCTGATCTTCTGGGATATTTTTAGTATTTGAAAGTTTTTATGCATATCAGTTACCAATTATTCCGAATGGATTTTACCCCTCGTATAAAACATGATTAATAAAATATAATTGTTATTTATACACTTATTAATATATTTGAAAAAAGAGGGTATATTAAAAACAGGATCTTTAATGTGATAATGGTAAATTCAAATAATGGCGTGGGTGTCGGGATTACAAAGGGCGACAAGGCAATCATCTATAGCGGGCTTAAAAAAGTAGTTCGATTTTAAAATGGGAATGAAAAAACAAGTTATTTATTTTTTTGGTGCAATACTGAGTACTCTGTTTCTGCTGAGCTGGGTTTCTGTTAATAACAAAAGCAACGAGAGCTATATTACACCCGCCCTGGATACCTCTTCTACAAAGGCCGCCCGGGTGGGCAAGCCTATCAGTCCCGATCTGTTCGGAATATTTTTTGAGGATATAAACTACGCGGCAGATGGAGGCCTATATGGCGAGTTAATACAAAACCGGTCTTTTGAATACAGCCAAAGCGACAAAGACGCCTGGAATAATAATCGTAACTGGCATTCATTAACCGCCTGGGAGTTTACAACCAAGGGTTATGGCTATGGTACAATATCTGTGGAAACAAAATCCCCGCTATCTGCAAACAATCCGCATTATGCAGTACTGAATGTGGAAGAAGAGGGCAGGGAAGGAGTTGGTTTAACAAATTTAGGGTACGATGGCATAGTCATAAGGGCTGGAGAGCAATATGATTTTTCAGTTTTTGTGCGTCAGCTATCAGATAAATCAATTCCGCTCCAGGTTAGTTTACAAAACAAAAGTGGAACCGTTTTTGGCGAGGCAAACTTCTCAACCCAAACTAAAGACTGGAAAAAATATTCGGCTATTATTACCGCTACTCACAGTGATGACAGCGCCAAACTGGTTATTGTGGCAAAGGGCAAAGGAAAAATTGCCATTGATCTGGTTTCACTATTTCCGCAAAAGACATTTAAAAACCGGGCTAATGGCCTGCGACCTGATATTGCACAGGCCATTGCAGACTTAAAACCAAAATTTATGCGTTTTCCGGGCGGCTGCCTTGTACATGGCGACGGACTTGGAAACATGTACAAGTGGAAAAATACTATAGGGCCTGTTGAACAACGCATAGAACAACGGAATATATGGAATTATCATCAGAGTGCCGGACTTGGTTTTTTTGAATACTTCCAGTTTTGTGAAGACATTGGAGCTAAGCCTGTGCCTATTGTAGCGGCAGCTGTAAGCTGCCAAAATTCAGGTGGAACCTGGCGTATAGGCGGTACCGGGCAAAGAGGGCTGCCCTTGAGTGAAATGAAGGCTTACATTCAGGATATATTGGATTTAATTGAATATGCAAATGGCCCGGCTACATCCACATGGGGCGCAAAAAGGGCTGCAGCAGGTCACCCAAGGCCATTTAACCTGGAGTACCTTGGCGTTGGCAATGAAGATAAAATTACCCCGGAATTCAGAGAACGGTTTAAATTGATCTATGATGCTGTGCGTGCCAAATATCCAAAAATAACCCTTGTTGGTACAGTGGGCCCGGGCCCGGCAGGTGAAGATTATGAACTGGGCTGGAAGTTTGCTGATCAGTTAGCCATCCCTGTAGTTGATGAACACTATTATGAAAACCCGGAATGGTTTCTGCACAATAATCTGCGCTATGATACTTATGACCGTTCAAAATCTAAAGTTTACATTGGGGAATATGCTTCTCAGGGCAACTCGCTTTATAATGCCCTTGCTGAAGCTGTATATATGACCGCTATCGAACGTAATGGAGATGTTGTCAGGATGGCTTCCTACGCACCACTTTTAGCCCGGCAGAATTATACTTCGTGGAACCCCAATCTTATTTATTTTACGGGCGTAAAGGTTTGCCCGACGGTTAATTATTATGTGCAGCAACTGTTTTCTACTAACCAGGGTGATATTTATTATTCAAATATTGTTTCCTTCCCCGTTAAAGCAGGTTTAAGAGATTCCCCGCTCGCTGTGTCCTGTGTAAAGGATAGCAAAACAGGGGATATTATCTTGAAATTGGTAAATGCCGGATCGATTGCAACACAAGCCCGCGCAGACCTTTCCGGTTTTGGCCAGATCAACCCAAAAGCGAGCCGTACTTTTTTGTCCGGCCCACCTTTGGCAGAGGATAACCTTGCAAACCCGCAAAATGTTGTTCCTGAAACGTCGGATTTTGAGGCAAAGCAATCTTTCGTTTACGATGTGCCCCCATATTCCCTTACCATTATCAGAGTTAAAACAAACAGTAATCGCAAAGCTTCTCATTGAACTTATAAACGTACAATGTTTGCTTTTAGTTGTTAGAGAATTACCAGGGTGCATTTGATTTAAAGATTTATATTAAATTTATTTGTAAGAGTTATGATAATTGGAAATGAACTTTTGGGCTGAGCTAATAAAAGCCATATCTAATTAATTTAGATATAAGTTGATATTTTAATTTAAAACAATAAAATGGAAAGGATTAAAAAACATAGAGGATTAAAACGATATTATAAAAACCTCGCTATTAAAAATGATTTTGACAAAATGGATTGGTTGGAGTTAGATAACCCGGAATCCTGGGTTGATAACTGGCATTTACATTTCGATTGGAAAGGATATGGAAACAATAGCTTTAAAAGAAGAAAGCCACATCTGGATAAGCTTTTTAGGCATTTTAACATTCTGGTAGAAAAGACTAAAAACTTAAAAACTGGATTTCAATTGTACACTATCTTACTTGATAGCGGAAGTGATAGCGATGCATTATTTTTGCATACTCCAAACCAAAATAACAGTCAATTTTCATTTCAAATTTCCGACTTACAATTAACTACTACATTGACAAATACACCGTTAAATGACTACATTGATCAATTAGTCGGATACGAAAAAATGTATGGACAAGCTGATGAAGCCTTTTGTTTAATATTCAAAGAAAATGTTGGACAATCTTTTCGATGAAGGCGGGGCAATAATCTAAATTCATAAAAACAATGAAGCCCGAGAAAAGACGGCCAATTTATCGATGATTTGAAGTAAATAATTTGTTTAGATGAATTGCAGGCCTTAATCCTCTCAGCATCTTGATATAACGTTTTAAGGTTTGTCTCGTTCTTGAATTATCACGAAATTTGCCCGGAATGACGGAGTTGAATGAATATGAGTGCGAAATTCTGGATACGATGCTGGAAGCTTTTGGCGTCCCTGACAGCCTGACGCGGCTGCAACTGATGAACCTTTTTGAGCAGGACGAGGCTTCGGCTTTTGCCATGGTGCAGGTATTGATCAGGGAAGGCCTGATCGCTGAAACCGGTAAACATGGCGATTACGAATTGCCCGAAAAGGTTATACTAAAGCCAAAAGGAGACAAGTTTCTGAAACAAGGCGGTTTTATGCGCCGCTATAAGTTGGAACAGGAAAAGCCGGTAGAAGTGGGTGGCACGCTTTTTAAGCTGCAACAGCAAAATATGAAACTGCAAAACCTGAAGCTTGAAAATGAAAGAGAACTCGTTGAACTTCGGGGAACCATTAACAACCTTCAAATCCGGCAATACATTTGGTGGGTACTGATCGTCATTGCGCTAATAGCAGGCTACCTGATAGGCCACAAGTCAGGCGTTCATGTGCGCTCACATAGATGATCTCTTCCTATCGCTAAATTGATGACAGTTCATTAAACGAATGTATTCTTTCGTATAAGTAAGTTGTTACAATTAACTAATTGTTAAGTAGTTTTAATATATTTGATTTAAGCTCACACCAATTAGGAGCTGCCTTTTATAAACCTTAAATAAAAATAATATGAAAAATTTAAATGGAGTTAAAAAACTATCCAGAAAGGAATTAAGAAACATTATGGGAGGAACCAGGGTGCCTCCCGCGGGTTGTAGTTGTTTTTGTTATATAGGTTCTGTAAAAGTAAGCCACTCTTGCACTACTTATTGTCCTGGTGACGTATTCCCTGGTATTGACCCTGGTTCGCCTTCAAATTGCGGCACCCCTCCTCCGTTGAATTAATATAATCCTACAAATAGAAAGCCTTTAGAATTTTTTTAAAGGCTTTTTTTGTGCTTTTTAAAAAACGATACTTCCCTTAAAACAACAAAGCCCAATCCGCTCTAGCGGACCGGGCTTTGTACTCTGAGCCGGAGAAAGGTCGAACAAATTTTTGGAAGATTTGAAGAAGGCAGCGGCTTTAAATTGTTTAGAAACACGCTCATCGCTGCTCTGTTATTAACATAAATGATACATAAAATTGTAGATTTTTTTTATCAATTTTAAATATCACTTCCCCTGAACCAATTATAAACCAATTTTTATGAAAAAAGATCAACCCTCAAACTCTCCTTTGACCGTAAAAGGCAAACCTGAAAAATCCGAAGAAAAAACAGGCATAGATCGCCGCCACTTTATTAAAACAGCCGGGATAGGCGCACTGGCATTCAGTATCGTTCCGCGGCACGTGCTTGGCGGTACCGGTTTTATTGCGCCAAGCGATAAATTAACCCTCGCCTACGTAGGCTGCGGCACCCAGGGTATGCGCGAAATGTTGCCTATGCTGGCTGTGCCCGAAATACAGATCATTGCCGTTTGCGATCCCAACCGGGATGCGGTGGGCTATAGAGATTGGTCGAAGAACGGTCTTCGCGACGAGATCAGAAGGGCCATCAATAAACCGGATTGGCAGCCGGGCGGCGAAAATGTTATACCCGGCGGCAGGGAAGTGGGAAAAAACGTTGTTGATAGTTTTTATGGCAATATCCGCGCCAGCGACAATTTTAAAGCATGTACTGCCTATGCAGATTATCGCGAATTGCTGGATAAAGAAAAAGATCTGGATGCAGTAAAGATCATGACGCCCGATCACCTGCATGGTCTATTCGCAATAGCTGCATTGAAACGTAATAAACACGTACTTATGCACAAGCCGGTTTCGAACCGCTTACAGGAAGGTAAGGCGGTTATTGAATTGGCTCGTCAGAAAACCAATATCGTTACCCATCTGGTGCCCTGGGATTCCAACGGATCTATGGACCAGGTAATGGAGTGGATCAATGACGGTAAGATCGGCAAATTGAAGGAGATTCATAACTGGACCAACCGTCCTGTATGGCCGCAGTATCCGACCCTGCCAACTGATAATGTGCCCGTTCCTGACGGCCTTGACTGGAACCTATGGCTAGGGCCGGAGGCAGACCGGCCATACTCACCTAATTATACAAATATGGTTTTCCGCGGCTGGTACGATTTCGGTGGCGGTTCCATGGCCGATATGGGGCATTATAGTTTGTGGACCGTATTTAATGCGCTGCAATTGACTTCTCCTGAAGTGATCGTGCCGAATTTAACCCACTATGTCGGCATGGGTGACCACACCCCGAATTTCGTGCACAACGATTTCTCGTTCCCTACAGGGTGTACCGTTAAGTTCAAATACCCTGCTAACGGCGACAGGCCACCTGTTGACCTGTTTTGGTGGGATGGCGGTATCCGGCCCACGGTGCCTGAAGAATTAATTGCGATAAACGAGGAAGATCTGCCTGCCGAGGGTATGATGTTCATCGGTTCAAAAGGCAAGATAATAGCCGGTTTCAATGTGCAGAATCCAAGGCTGTTCTCGAAGAAAAAGAAGGAGGTGAAAGCCACTGTTGTCCCCAATAACTCTTATGAGCATAGCAAAATGGTGGATGCTTTATCGCTGTTTGCCAAAAGCTGCAAAGCCGGTACGCAGTATCCGGGCAGTTTCCCGGAAGCGGAGGGTCTGACAGAAGCCGTAAATTTATATGCAGCATCGCTTAGGTCGCAGAAGCTGTTGAAGTATGATGCCGCAACAAGGCAGATCACTAACGTGCCGAATGCTAACAAATACCTTTCGAGGAATTATAGAACAGGCTGGGATCCGGCTACTATTTAGGTTCACGCCAACACACTCTCCGCAAGGCGAAGGGCTAAACTTATTTGATAAGACAAAAATTCGGGATTAAAAGAATAAACGACAATGAACAGAAGAAAATTTATTGGCCAGAGCGCCATAAGCGCGGGAGCGCTGCTACTAATGCCTGGTTTCCTGCATGCGGCCGCTGCATACAAAACACCAATCGGTTTCCAGACTTTCCCCATCCGGGATGTACTTGCAAAGGATTTCGCAGGCACGATGAAAATGATGGCCGGGTTAGGCTACCAATATACCGAAATGTGCTATCCGAAGGGGTATGCGGGCGCAGGTTTTGCACCCCTTGTTGATGTAAAAGCCACCGATATCAAGAAAATGATAGAAGATGCCGGCCTTCATTGCCCCAGTTGCCATATTGGTATTGGTAGTTTGAAAGATAATTTTGGCGAGTGTATGGACTTCACCCACGGACTGGGGCTGTCACAGATAGTTGCACCTGGCCTGGATACTCCCGGGAAAACGATAGCTGATTATAAAATGGCAGCCGGCGATCTCAATAAAATAGCCGAAAAGATCAAAGCCGAAGGTATGGTTACAGGCTTGCACAATCACAGTGGCGAATTTAAGATGCTGGATGGTGAGCTGATTTACGATGCTATAATGGCTGCGCTTGACGGCAACCTGGTGAAAATGCAGTTTCAAACCGAAGTAATAACGCTGGGCTATAAAGGCCCGGCCTATTTCGAAAAGTATCCCGGCAGGTTCATCTCTGCGCATTTGTCAGATTGGACAACCGATAAAAAGCAGGTGCCTATCGGTAAAGGAATTATTGACTGGAAAGAATTTTTTGCTGCCGCTAAAACAGGCGGCATTAAGAATTTCTTTGTCGAAATGAACATGGATACCTACAAGGACAGCGCAGAATATATTCATGGTTTGTTAGGTTAGTTCATAAAAATTTGCCATCAGGTTTTTTTTTGGGGAATCATATAAACAACAAAGCCTTCCTGATTTTTCTCAAGAAGGCTTTGTACTCCCCCCCGCCGTGAAAGGGTCGAACCGCTTTCTTGAAGATTTACAAATAATAACTTCATTAACAGATGACTCAAAAAGGTTGAGAATGGGTTGCCAACTCAGTTCAAAATGGTCATTCCGTCTTTAAAAACTCTTTCTACTTTTATGAGGATTTATAGCTCGAAATTAATTGATATGGATACACAGCAGCTTTTCAATAAAAACCATGCAGGAAAATAAAATAATTTTTACGATTGAAGCCAGAGATAATGTCTACTTAGAATCAATGGCGGGACATCTAAAACTTGACAATGATGATATTTATAACGCGATAGAATACATGCATGCCGGACTATTGAAGGAATTAAAAAAAGTTAATATTGACTATTTTGAGTTGAAAAATGCTTTAACACCTCAAAAGCAGAAAAGAGAGATTGCATTTGTATTCGATAGCGAAAAAACGGGATCAACTATATATGGCGCTAAAATTTTAAATAAAATCATCCCACTATTAGATAAACAAACATGTAATAGTGTACTCGTTGGTGATTTAATTGGTGATTCAAAATACTCTACAATTATCAGAAAAGCTTTCTTTGAGTTTATAGAACAAGAAAAGGATATAAGTTATATCAGTCATGATTTATTCTTTATCGTTTACTTAAACAATCTGTCTGATTTGGCTTTTCAATCTATTAGAGAGGGTTTAAAAAATTACGCACCGTATGTCGGTTACTTTGATCTAACATTCTCAAGTGTATTTAAACATTTTCTCTCTTCTATTTTGGTACGGGGCTTTGTAAAGAATAAAAACCAAATTATTGCGCCGGATGAAGAAACTGGTAAGTATAATCCCACAATGTTTAATTTCGAAAAATATGGATTTCAATGTAATGCAATTGAATCGTTGTATTACGATATATTCTTATCCTATAAAATTGAACGACCAATAAGCCTATCAGAAGAAGATATTCGATTTTCACTTAATGCGGTTTCTACGACAGTTTTAACACTCTCGGATTTTAAGCTTGTAATTGAAGAGCCCAAGCTACAGTATTTGATGACGGAGAAAAAAGACAATTTCGAGAGGGCTGGCTTGGCCAATATGTCAATAGATGAACTGCAGGATCAAATAAAATCAAAACTTAATACCAACTACATCTTTAACTTGTGCTTTTTACCAGAATACGGAACAATAAAATTTAATATTATGTTGGAAACTATACACCAAGCTTCCAATAAACCCATGAAACTTATAGTTGCTTTGGAATATGTCGCGAAAGACAAGATATTAAGATTAATCACAATGTTCTAATCGATAAAATCGCGAGCGGAAGAAGGTACTCGAACCCCACTCTAAATGACAAAGCCCCGATACCGTAGTATCGAGGCTTTGTACCCAGAGCCGGGGTCGAACCGGCACGGCCTTGCGACCACAGGTGTTTGAGACCAGCGCGTCTACCGATTCCGCCATCTGGGCATTTTTAAGACATGAACGGTGGATTAGTCGTTCAGAATCGGGATGCAAATGTATTTAAACTCTCTTTAATACGCAACAGATATTTTTGTCTAAAATAACAATCTGCTATTTTATTTAACTTGTCTTCCTTTGCCGGATCATCCAATTGCTCGTATCCGGCAGTAAACCCGGCAATACTTTCGTCAATATCTCCCTCAATAGCAAGTACTTCTGCGGTGATGTGACCTAACTCTTTCGCATCATCAACTTCCATTAATCGCTCGTTAAGGTCCATCATTTCCATTAAAAAATCTGACGGAAGTTGCGGTTTTGCACCATCTTCCAGTAAATTATGGGTGCGTAAAATGTATTCGAGCCGTTTATAGGGGTCTGAAAGTGTTTGATGGGCCTTGTTATTTAGCGTTGAAAGCTCTAATATTTCCTGTTGTTTGGCATCGTCCTCGTTAGCGTGAAAATCCGGGTGATACTTTTTGCTTAACTCATAAAATTTCTTCTTTAGCAAAGCAACGTCTGGTGTAAACGATTCGGGGATACCGTAAAACTCAAAATAATTCATGGGGTAAAGTTAGTCCGAAAGTCCGGAAGTCGGAAAGTCCGGAAGCAGAAATGGTGTTTTTTATGCAAATTTTACATCCGGCAGAACTAATTGCAGCGTCTTTCGGACTTCCGGACTTTCCGACTTTCGGACTAAAAAAAAGAATTATCTTTGCCAATTATATTCCAAGCTTATGTTATTTGACCAAATGCGGCAGAAGCCGTTCTTTATACTGGGCCCATGCGTAATGGAAAACCAGGAGCTTTTATACACCGTGGCCGAAAAGGTTGCCGAAGCAGGGCAGAAGTATAATGTGCCTGTGGTTTTTAAATCATCGTTTGATAAGGCTAACCGTACTTCTATCCATTCATACCGCGGTCCGGGACTTGAAAAAGGCATGGAAATGCTGTTAAAGGTTAAGGAACGTTTTGGCTTACCGCTCATAACTGATATTCACGAAAGCTACCAGGCTGCTATTGTTGGCGAAGTGGTTGATATATTACAGATCCCGGCGTTTTTATGCCGTCAGACTGATCTGCTGGTGGCTGCTGCTAAAACCGGGAAGATCGTAAATATAAAAAAGGCGCAATTTTTATCGGGCCAGGATATGTTTTACCCGGCACAAAAAGTTATTGAGGCCGGCAATACGCAGGTAATATTAACCGAGCGTGGTAATATGTATGGCTATAATAACCTTGCGGTTGATTTCAGGAATATTTATGATATGAAGGCTTTTGGCCATCCGGTTTGTATGGATTGTACCCATTCTGTACAGCGGCCGGGCGGCGCAGGCGGCAAAACCGGCGGCGACCGTACTTTTGTACCTATGATGGCCCTGGCGGCAAAAGCTTTTGGCGCTGACGGCTATTTTATGGAGATCCACCCTGACCCGGACAATGCGCTGAGCGATGGACCGAATATGGTAAAATTACAGGATCTGGATAAGGTGATGGCGCCCTTGGTTTAAGCATCGTCCATAAGCCCCCTCTAAATCTCCCCCGGGAGGGGAGATTTAAAAAACATGGGGGTAATTCTATTATCATACTATAAATAAAAGCCCCGGAGGTTTTGATTAAGGTTTATGAAAGATATTGCCAAAAGAGTTTTTGATACCGAGATAGCTTCACTGCAATTTGTTGCCGATTCCATTGATGACGAGTTTACCAGGGTGGTTGAGGCGATATTGAACAACACGGGCAAGCTGATTGTTATCGGCATTGGTAAATCGGGGATCATCGGTAAAAAAATAGCAGCCACTTTTGCCAGTACAGGTACGCCAAGCTTTTTTTTACACCCCGGCGAGGCTTTTCATGGCGACCTGGGAATGGTGGGGGCAAATGATATGGTGATCCTGATCTCGTACTCGGGGGAAACAGACGAAGTGCTTAAGCTGATCCCTTTTTTGGAGTGGAATAAAAATACCATTATTGCTATTACGGGTAATCCAAAATCAACCGTTGCTAAAAACAGCCACTATCATCTTAATATTTGTATCAAGCAGGAGGCTTGTCCATTGGCGCTGGCGCCAACATCATCAACCACTGCTGCGCTTGTTATGGGGGATGCGTTGGCAGTTGCCTTGATGGAATCGCGCCAGTTTCAGCACGAGGATTTTGCGCGTTTTCATCCGGGCGGCAGTCTTGGGCGTAAATTGCTGATCCGGGTTAAGGACCTGATGCGAACCGATAAATTACCATTTATAGACGTTGACGCATCATTTACCGAATTATTGCTCAAAATGTCAGAAGGGCGTTTAGGGATGGTGATAGTAGGGGATGCCAATAGTGTAAAAGGAATAATTACCGATGGCGACTTAAGGCGCGCCTTATTTAAAAATCCGGATACCGCGCAGCTTACCATTGAAGGCATGATGACCAAAACCCCCGTATTTATTCATGAAGAGGAATTTATAAATCAGGCGGAGCAACTAATGATAGAAAAAAAGATCACAACGGTACTTGTCGGATCATCAGATGATAGGTTTGTGAGTGGAGTTTACCAGATCTATAGTAGTTGATTGAGTTGAGTGGGTTGGATTAGGTTGATTAAGTTGTTGGAGTGTTGTTGTAAAGTTGGAACGTTGTAATGTTATAAAAAACTAAGTTGCGCTGGTTTTAACTTAATGAACTCAATCTAACCCAATCAACCTAATCTAACTTAGTCCAACCCAATCAACCTAATCTAACTTAGTCCAACTCAATCTAACTTAATCCCCCAAAAAATGCCTGTATTTTACGATCAGCTCAATAGGGAAGTAAACCTGCCATCAGTACCTGAAAGAATAATTTCGGTGGTGCCGTCGCAAACGGAATTGCTGTTTTATTTAGGGCTGAATGATGAGGTGATTGGTATAACCAAATTTTGTATTCATCCTACTGATAAATTTAAATCTACCATAAAAATTGGCGGCACCAAACAGCTTGACGTCGCCAAAATAAAAGCATTACAGCCTGACCTGATCATCGCCAATAAAGAAGAGAATGAACGCAGCCAGTTAGAGGAGTTGATGAAATACTTCCCGGTTTGGATAAGCGATATAAGCGATCTTGACGGAGCGCTTGAAATGATAGCTGGAGTTGGGGCATTAGTTGGTAAGCACAAGGAAGCTTTAGCACTTAACAATAACATCAGCCTGAAATTTAAAGAACTGAAGCTTGTGCAATTGAACCTGCGCGTAGCCTATTTTATATGGCGAAAACCTTATATGGTTGCAGGGAAAAATACTTTTATTGATGATATGCTTCAAAAATGCGGATTAGTAAACGCTTTTGAAATGGAAAGGTATCCTGAAATTGATGCCTCATTATTGCGTGAAACCAACCCTGGCGTTATCCTGCTTTCGTCAGAACCTTATCCTTTTAAAGAAAAACATATAACGGAGCTTAAAGCAATAGTACCAAATGCAGTAATTAAGCTGGTTGATGGTGAAATGTTTTCGTGGTATGGTAGCAGGTTACTGGATGCACCTGCTTATTTTAATACTTTAATTAGTGAATTAATTTAGATTTACTAAATTTAGTAAGTAAATAAAGCGGTTTCCTTATTGCCATGAAAATATTAAAGGTCATACCCGGTATAATTCTAGTTTTTCTTTTTTCATCGTGCCTGCCCGGTATAAAAAAAGGTACAGATATTTCCAGGAACCATATTGATTATATTAAAAAGCTTGGAATTTTATCTGACAATGAACGCATCCTGCTTTTTGTTTCGCAGGGCAGAATGAAGGTATCGGGGAATTTCTTTACCGATAAAAGGATTGCTGCTTATTGGATTGATGAAACACATAAAGAAAACTCGTTTATTAAGTCTGCTTTTTATAAAGAAATTGATTCTATAGCTCCCCATTTAATAAAAAAGGCAAACCATTCTTCCTACCTGGAAGTTTATAAAAACAATGGCCAGAAATTTAAAGTTTATGCTGAGGCCGGGAGCGGGGAAACCAACTATTTTTTTGAAGAGGCAATTGCTGAGTGGAAGAAAAATAAGTAAAAAGTAGTTTATCAAGCTGCCACACTCCTGGCCACGCAGTACCGCATTAAAAGCACATATTGACGCTGCGCTGAAACTTGGCGCTGGCAAACAACAAATTGTTGAAGTAATTTTACAGATGACCTTTTATACCGGTGGGGCTACAGTAAGCAATGCCCTGGCCCATGCGAAAGAAGTATTTGAACAGCATAAAAATTAAACCCAATTATAAATGAAAATAATCATCATCGGCGCCACAGGCACCATCGGGAAGCATATAACCAAAGCATTACAGAAAGACCATGAAGTAATAAAAGCGGGCTCAAAAAGCGGTGATTTGCAGGTTGATATTACCTCCCCGGATTCAATTGAGCGTTTTTTTGAACAAACCGGCAAATTTGACGCCTTGGTTAGCGCAACAGGCAGCGCGCATTTCGGCCCTTTAAATACCATGACAGATGCTGATTTCAGGAAAGGAATAGATAGTAAGCTGATGGGGCAGATCAATTTGGTTCTTATTGGTCAGCATCATATAAATCCTAAAGGATCATTTACCTTAACATCAGGAATATTAAGTGAAGACCCTATTGTGCTGGGGGCTAATTTAAGCGCGGTTAACGGAGCCATTAATGCTTTTGTTAAATCGGCAGCGATAGAGCTTGATAATGGTGTGCGGATCAATGCGATAAGTCCTGGAGTTTTTGAAGAATCGCCCGGCTACTTCCCGTATTTTGCGGGTCATATACCAGTTAAGATGGACAGGGTATCACAAGCATATATTAAAAGTGTTTTAGGGGCCCTTACAGGGGAGGTTATTAAAGTTTTTTGAAAAGACAAACCTGGTTGCAAATAAACCGATCATGATAGAAAGACACTGGAAAGGGTTAGCCAAAGTTGAAGAGGCCTACAATTATGAACAACATCTTAAAAAGGAAACATTTATTAAGCTCGCCTCATTAAATGGTTTTGTAAGTGCAAAGATCCTGAAAAGGGAAGTACCCGGAGGGGTTGATTTCCTGATCATTACTGTATGGCAATCTATGGAAGCCATTCAGCAGTTTGCCGGGAATGATGTTGATGTTGCGGTGGTTCCGGATGCAGTAAGTGAAATGATGGTGTCTTTTGATAAAACAGCGCTCCATTATGAAGTTGTGAAATAGTGTTACTAATCAACACATTTTTATTAAACCCAATAGCATGAAGAAGCTGTATCAAAAGTAAATCATAGTGAACTGAACAAAATTAAAATTTGAATAATAAAAACTCCGTGTTCCTCTGTGTCTTCTTTGCGTACTTTGCGGTTGATTTTTTACCGCAGAGATAGCAAAGAAGACATGGAGATCACAGAAACCAAATATTATTTTGATAGTTTTTTAGATTTAAGTCTTTTGAAGCGGCCTCTTACTGATTTTACGGAACTTTCGGACAATAATAGTTTAAAAACTAACAAATCCAACTTCCTGTAAATGGAGGATTTTTTATGCTTAAATAAAAGCCGGCGCTTATTCTGATATTACAAATCTAATACCTGTCCCAAAAAGCCGGCGGCTCAATTCCTAAAGACCGCAGGTAAACATAAGCTTGTGCCCTGTGATGGATTTCGTTATCGATCCAATACAGAATTATGTCGGAAGTTACTCCTTCGTACGCGCCGAAAGCCAGCATCACCTCCTGGAAACGCTGTTGAGGGATCAGGGGCCAAAGCGTATCGATCTTATAAGTTACGTCATCCCATAAATTTAAGATCTCTTCTTTTGTGCAGGCGATGGCTGTACCTGAATTCTTACTGATGTCGTCTACAGGCGTAGGTTCATCCTGGAAGAGTTCCTGCAGGCCACTATCTGCAATACCTATGATCTCCTTTAACATCATCCCAAAGGAGCGCATGCCGCCAATAGAATATTCAAATAGCTTATCTCCCGGGAAAGCCTCAATAACCTTTCTTGTTAACTTGCGGTGGCCTTGCCAATGTTTTAATATGGCATCAGAAGAAGTAAATCCTTCAATCGCATTGTTTGTTTGCTGTTTGATCTGATTGTTTTCCATTGTTGTGCTAGTTTTAATTGTTTTCACAACAAAGAAAAGCAGGGGTAGTGACAACCCTATGTCAGTAGGGGGAAAGATATTTTTGGGAAGACGAGTGAATCACAACAATAAAAGCTGGTGATTGTTGAGTTAACGGCTCTGTGCAGAACATAGGGCTGCATTAGAACCCCTTGAAGTTATTTTATTGATTGTCAAAATATATTAAAAAAGTAAAAACATGAACGGGAAAAACAAACAACCGGAGCAGACAATGGAAGAAGAACAAATACGTGAAGCCTTGAATGGACATTGGCAAGCGTCGGCAACCGGAGACGTAAACACGGAACATGATATTTATGATGACAATGTCATCTGTGATTACCCCCAGTCGGGCGAGCGCATCCTCGGACGGAGCAATTTGCAGGCCTTGCGAAGTCATCATCCGGGTAAGCCGTCAGGCTTCAATGTCAGGCGAATTCTCGGAAAAGGCAATCTCTGGATCACGGAATACACAATCACCTACCAGGGGCAATCAGCATTTACAGTGAGCATTATGGAGTTTCGCAATGGCAAGGTAGTGCACGAGACACAGTATTTTGCAGATCCATTTGTGGCGCCGGCCTGGCGAAATCAATGGGTTCAGCAGATGGTGTGACGCAGCATTTAGCTTATGGTTGGTGTTTTTACCGCAGTATTTTAAATAAAAAACCCAGCCAAATTTGACCAGGTTTATGCAGTGCGGAACCTGCGCAGGAGTTAGAATTCCTTGAAGGTATTTTATTGATAATCAAGAATATAATAGGGTTGTAAAAATAATCCCCCAAATATGCCAGTGGCCGTTGTTGGGTACGCCAATACACAGGTTAACACAAGCCTCTCTGGTTTCGACAACATTACGGGAAACAAAACCGGGGCAGTGGCTTCATTGGCCAGACGCCTGGCACCAAGGGCCCAGATATGGTCTTCGG
Source organism: Mucilaginibacter sp. (assembly GCA_028287925.1). Lineage (GTDB taxonomy): Bacteria > Bacteroidota > Bacteroidia > Sphingobacteriales > Sphingobacteriaceae > Mucilaginibacter. The sequence continues at coordinate 25,836 of JAQBOS010000567.1, forward strand.
TACTCATATCTTATTCGGTTTGTTAAATGCAATTTGACTACTCCGACCGAAGGCCCTTTACCGGGTTAACCAGGGCGGCTTTGACCGACTGGAAACTCACCGTTAAGAGTGCGATCAAAATAGCGCCAAGTCCGGCTGCGCCAAACACCCACCAGCTTATGGCCGTATGATAGGTGAATTTATCCATCCAGTTTTTCACGTTATACAGGCTTATAAATGAACCGATCATAAACGATATCAATACCAGTATTAAAAATTCCTGCGATAACTTGAGCCATATATTACCGGCGGTAGCGCCAAGTACTTTGCGAATGCTCATCTCTTTTTTACGCTGTTCGGCCGAGAATGACGCCAGCGCGAATAGCCCTAAACAGGATATGACAATAGCTAAACAGGTAAATATCGATGCCATGCTGCCGAGCAGTTTTTCGGTTTTAAATTTATTTTCAAACTGCTCGTTTGTAAACCGGTATTCGAAAGGATATTGGGGATTGTATTTTTTATAAACCGATTGAAGCTGAGCAAGGCTTTTGGAAACGGGTTGCCGGGGATTTAAGCGAAAGCCTATATTATAGGCGGCCCAGTCTTTTTTAAAGCCGATAATGGCCGGTTTAACAGGCTCGTATGGCGAACCCCATACAAAGTTTTTGACCACGCCCACAACCAGACATTGGTGGCCATGCCATTTGACGAGCTGTCCCAAAGGCGATTTAAACCGCATTAGCTGAACAGCGGCTTCATTTAAGATGACAGCAGCCGAATCAGCCGGACGGCTGCTGTCAAAGTCGCGGCCCTGGGTCAAGGTAAGGCCATACGTATGAATAAAATGATACGTCACGGCGATCTCGTCGATGGGTATTTTCTCTTCGCCGGGTAGCTGTCCCGGCCAGGTTATGTACCATGAGTTGCTGTTGATACTTGCAATGCTGCCCAGGGTGATGGCGGCATCCGTAACAGCACCTGTATTAAGGGCATCCTGTCTGAAAGCTTCAAACTTGCCAAGCACATCACCCTCAGGATCCATTTCAACCAAACCTTCACGGCGATAACCAACGGGCCTGTTTTTGATATAATCAAGCTGCTTGTAAATAAAAATACTGGACAGTATCAGACAGATCGCAAAGGTGAATTGCACGACTACCAATGCCTGCCGCGGCCGCACAGTTGATCCGGAGGATATTACTTGTCCTTTAAGTACCTTAACCGGCCGGAACGAGGACAGGAAAAACGCCGGATAGCTACCGGCAAGCAAACCGGTAAGTAAAGTTATGCCTAAAGCGCTGAGCCAGGCCCCTATATTCGTATAGGGTACAGCCAGCCGGATATTGATCATATTGCTGAACACCGGAAGCAATAGGGCGATCAATATGATCGACAAAGCGAACGATAAAAATGCCATCAGTAAGGATTCAGCTAAAAACTGCTGGATAATAGAAGTGCGGTGTGCACCAATGGCTTTGCGCACCCCAACTTCGCGGGCGCGTTTTTCGGAACGGGCCGTTGACAGGTTCATGAAATTAATACAGGCGATCAGCAAAATGCCTATAGCCAGGTACAGGAATAAACGCACATATTCGATGCTGCCGCCCACGTTAACACCATTTTTAAACTGGCTATATAAATGCGTGTGGGCAAATGCGTATAAAAACAAAGTGTTTTCCTTGCTATTTGGGTCATGACGGCCTATGATATTTTTTAATTTAATATTAAACGCGTCAACAGCTACTCCCGGCTTAAGCAAGGTATAGGTTTGAAAAGAATAATGATCCCAGGTCAGGTCTTTCATCCAACCTTGTTGCGATACTTCTGTTTGCCATGATATAATGGCCTTATATGAAAAACTGGAACGCTGTGACGGATCGCTAATAACGGCAGTTACCTTAAGCGGAAATTTTTCCTGCCGGAATAAAAGGGTCTGCCCTATCGGGTTAGCATTACCAAACAGTGCCTTAGCTTCCGATTCTGTGATAATTATAGATGATATATCAGGAAAAGGGTTAGCTTTATTACCCCTGATCACCTGCACATCAAACATGCTTAAAAATGCCGGATCGGTGGCCATGGTATTAACCTTTATCCGCTTATTATTATACAATACCGATACATCATCGGGCCCATTGGTTCGGGCGATCTTTTCTATTTCCGGATATTCCTGCTGCATTGCCGGCGCCAGTAGTATAGGTGTAGCAGTACTGGTGTTGAGCTCGTGATTACTAAGCTGATTCCGAAAAACCTGGTACAGGCGATCGGTATGCGGGTAAAATTTATCAAAACTAAACTCATTATAAATATAGATAAGCAGCATAAAACTTACCGACATACCGATAGCTAAACCACCGATATTGATACTGCCGTACATTTTGTTCCTGAGCAAATTTCGCCAGGCTGTTTTTAAATAATTCTTTATCATAACATTGCGTTTTAATGTTTCAGGAGCCCAACTTGGCGGGCTTTCTGAACGCAATATTACAGGCCGTATTAGTGCTTGGGGTGCCAACTTATCAATTGGCCCCTCTTTTTTCAGGCTATTCTTGAATTCAACCGGGGTTTTGCCTGTCATCTCTTTGAAAACCCGGTTGAAAGTTCTTTTGGAATTGAACCCCGACTCATAGGCGATACCCAGCAGTGTAAGCCGGTCGTAAGCCAGGTCCTGCATTTTCCGGGCAACTTCATGCACACGAAATTCATTGATAAAATCGCTGAAGTTCTTTTCCAGCCCTATATTAATGATTCGGGACAAATCATGCGGATGGATCATCAGTTTAACCGCTAGTGTGGTCAATGTCAGTTCGGCATCCTCGTAGAGGCGGTTTGCCGCCACGGCTTCCTTTAGTCTCCGGCTTTTCTCCCTTGCATCCGATCTGTCAGTTATTGGCATTGTCAGCTGGACTCCGCTATCCGGTTTCAGCATCGCTTCCACGGCCATTCCAATCAGTACAAAGCCAACGGCCAAATAAAAAGTATCACTAAACAGCGATAACACGCAAAACAAGCCGACCAGGAGCAACGCCCTGTCCAGTGGCCGGAAAGCAAAACGAGGTCTGTCCATCAGCACCGGCCGCAGCCGGCGATAGAAAGCCTGGATCAGCCGGTGCGACAGGAACAAATAAATCATGACCGAAATTAAAACCAGCCAGGCCGGTATCCAAAATCCCACAAGCAAGGAGCAAAAATGCAGCAGATCTTTCCGGCGGAAGCGCAGGTCGGGGGATGTTAGCTGCCGTACATAAAAATACAACAGCGGGCCCAGCGCTGGTAAGAAAAACGGCGCAAGTCCACCAGTCCTTAATACGGCCACGGCTAAGGCCGAACTTAAAAACAGGTTAGCTGTTTGGCCAGCCTTTTTTGCGAATCCTAAAAGCAGCGCAAGCGTCAGCCCCGCGAACAGGGTTCCCATGGAGGCCAGGTCATACGGGTTAATATGGAATATATAGGGATTCAAGTAATTTAGATAAGCCAAACGCTGTTCCAAATTTACAACATATTGATATATAGAAAATTATATTGTGATTAAAATGTTTGCTGTAACAAAACCGAACATCGGGCGTTCGGTTTTGAGATAATAAGATAGGTTTTCTGAACCTGTTAACATCCAAAATTACTTTGGGTTCTTCTCGAACAATTTTATAGAAGATTTAAAGAAATCGGCCTCATTATCAATATGATTAATAACGCTCAAAGGGTGGAAAGAGCGAAATAGCTTTTGCCCTATACCCAGGTTATTTGGCATATTCTACAAGAGACACAAGCGAAATGGCGGGAAAATATTAATAAAAATCTTTCCCCGCCGGTTCCGGTTTTGGTGCTGAACCTGTATAGGAGTTAAAAATATCTTGAATGTATTTTACTGATGGTCAAGTCGATATATCAAAATTGGGGAATAAAATTGTTTTAGGTGCTTTTCGGAATTATAGAACTTTTATCAGGGCTCCGATGATAGCGGCAATTCCAATGATGTAAGGTTCTTGTAGTTTTTTGACATAGATAAGTGCCAGCACCGTGGCTATACCAATTAATGCTGTAGGAATATCTATTATAGAACGCAACCCAATAATAATAACTGAGCCAACCAAAGCCCCGATAACGGATGCGGTTATCCCCTCCACAAATGCTTTGATGCTTACATTTTTAGCGATCTTTTTAAAGGAAGGTGCCAATGTTACTGTAAACAAATAACAAGGCAGAAAAGTGACAAAAGCAGCTACACAGGCTCCCGGAAAACCAGCTACAAGGTAACCGATGAAACCTACCGTAATGACTACCGGCCCCGGGGTGATCATGGCAACGGCCACGGCATCTATAAACTGGTGTTCGTTTAGCCACCCAAATTCTTTGACCACCCCGCCATGCAGAAAAGGTACAATAGCCAGCCCACTACCGAATACGAACGCGCCTGCCTTTAGAAAGAACCACCCTATTTCCTGTAAGGTCTTACCATCGTATTTCCAGAACCCGGTACTGATCAAAATTCCCGCAGGTAATATCGCTGGTTTTTTGATCCATTGCGGCGGTGCTTTGATAAGCATATATAAAATGCCGCAGGCAAGGAATAATAGTATTTCTTCTTTTTCTGTAATAACAGTAATGGAGATCCCTATTATATAAAAAAGCCATAAAAGCCATTTGGGTTTGATAGCGGCCCATTCAAATTTGCTTATGGTTTTAATAGTCAGTTTATAGGCGCTCATGCCTATAATACCGATTACCGCAGCACCTACGCCGTAGAATACCGCCTGCATCCAGGCCAATCCCCCATATAACTGGTAAGCCATGCCAAGCAACACAACCATGATAAATGAGGGAATAACAAATGCCAACCCAGTTAATGTAGCACCTAACAAACCGTAATGCACAAAACCAATGTAAATGCCTAACTGTGCCGCCAGGGGGCCGGGCGCCAGTTGTGCTAAAGCTAACCCTTCTTTATATTCCCGTTCGGTCAGCCAGCCTTTTTGTTCTACCAAATCTCTTTGCATATAGCCCACTAAAGCTACAGGACCGCCAAAGCCCCAGGTACCCAGCTTTAAAAAGTATTTGGTTATGTTCAGTAAGGAATAAGCCGGTTTTATACTTAATTGGTCTTCCATTAAACGCTACATCTTCATTCCACCCATATCCTTTTTACCCAAAACATCCATAGCCGCTCTAAAACCCTGTGCCAAAGTAGCGGCATTGCCACGGCCATAGTAGTGCAGGAATATCATGTGCGGATCATCACCCAGCATGTGGTTATGAACAGCTACAACTTCGAGATTATGCTGACGCAATGTTTTGATCACGCTATTCACCTCGCTTTGCAGCATGGCAATATCGCCCGCGATATGAGCATCATCCTGTTTACCTGCAAAAGAAGCCCATGTGTTTAGTCCTATATTGGTAGTCATTTCTACGCCCATTGCCATTACTTTCAGGTCACTTCTTCCAATGGTGTATTTATAGGTTGGGCCATTTACTGTACCTGTATATTTTACAATAGCATCAAGTGCAGGCAGATCAAAATTTTCTTTTCCTGTTATTGCCGGCGGGGCAGATGGAGCAGGCTGGTTGGCAGGAAATATTTTGCTGTCGCGAATTGTGTTTGCATATTTCTTAGCCAATTCCTCAACGGTTCCCATGCCATGAATGTGCATATAAAATATGCGTGGCTCCTCATAAAAGAAGTGATTGTGTATGGCCGCTATTTCTAAACCATTGGCATGAGCCGCAGAAATTAAAGGATTTACTTCGTCCATTTGGAGCACCGTATCGCTCATTACCATTGCAGATTTACCGTCAACCGTCTTTTTGAATGATACCCAGCCGCCAAAGCCAAAGGGTATGGGTACCGGTTCTCCTTTGATCTTCATTTTCAGATCGTTCCTGGGCAATGGTGTGGTATAAACGGATTCAGCATCTTTATAGCTGCCTTTCTTGCCTAAAGCGGCATCAATAGCAGCCATTTCATCAGCTGTTATAGCCGGGGTTTTGGCCATTAATAATGAAGTTGCCTGTGATTTTTGTAAGGGTAGCAGTAAGGTAGTACCTAATACTGCGGTTGCCTGCAAAGCTTGCCTGCGGGTGAATTTGTGTTTTTCCATAATGATAGTTTGCGTTAACGAAAGCAATACTACCCATAAGCAAATTCCTGAAATTGTATGGATTTAACTATTTGTATCCTTTTTACTTTTTAAGCTATTTTTTTTATAAATCGACGGGTTTTGCCCGGTCTGTTTTTTAAAGATCCGGTTAAAATGGCTTTGGTCTGAAAATCCTGTGAGGTAGGCAATCTCCGTTAATGAGTAAGTAGTGTTATCTATCAGGTTGATGGCTTTTTCTATTCGTAGTTTTCGGATATAATCTCCAAAGGATAAGTTTTCAAAGTATTTTGAAAACTCCCTTGAAAGATAAGCCGGGTTGATCTCGAGCTCACTTGATACTTGTTGCAGGCTCAAGGTTATATTCGTATCCAACTGATCCTGGATCATTTCTTTGAGTTCTCTTGCCCATTCCGGCGCTTTTTTAGCGCTTCCCTGCTTCAAATACTTATGATAAACTTCTAATAGTAATTGTTCGACAGGAGCTTGCGTATGCTTTTGCTGATGCAGGTATTTTGCCCAGGTATAAAGCCCGTCATAAACTTTCATGCCCAATTCCAGCAGTTCCTGGTCATCCGGGATATTCTTTGATAGCCCTAAAAATATAGCTGATAAGCCTGAAGCCTGCGGTGCAAAATCATGACGATCAGTGTCTGCCCCCCTGATAATAGCCGCCATCCGGTCAAGCGCAACGTCTTTGATGTGATGCTTTTTAAGAAAATAATCAAATGTGCATTGGTCCTCATAATGTGTGTATTCAACTCCAGGGAGATCAAATGGAACTGCATTTATTTCCATTGCTTTTGTTATTACCTGGTCAAAAGGAACATAGATAATTTCCGCGTCGGCATCAATAAACCGTTTAATTAGCCAGGGACAAGCGATGCGATCAATCTTCGGATGTTCACGGGTAATCCATTTCATTTTGTAAATATAAAGGATGCAGATTGATAATAAATAATTCGTTAGTGACGCCATTAGTGGCGACAAAAAACAAAAACAGCCCCTACGTATATGTAGAGGCTGAAAGTGCGGAAGAAGGGACTCGAACCCCCACGCCGTGAAGCGCCAGATCCTAAGTCTGGTGCGGCTACCAATTACGCCACTTCCGCAGTTAGGATTTTTATGAGGTCGCAAAGATAGCTTAAAATAGTAGATTATAAAATATTTTTTGCTTTTAGCTGTATTGGCCTATTACACAATGTTTTATTTTTTTAGTCCGGAAGTCCGAAAGACGCTGCAAGGGCAAGTGCCATGTCACTTATGAATTAAAGTTTAGCCAGTAGTATTTATACAAAAAATGTAAACCCATTACATTTTGACAAAACCTCTGTATTTAATTGATAATAAATTAAATACACCAATGTTAACCATAAACTATGTTAACCATGTAAACCCACTTTTTTTGTTAGTTGAGTCACTTCCAAACCAAAACTACGCGTCAATTTATGGTTGACACGACACTAGCTGGATAACATCAGACTTACAAAGTTTAACTCGGAACTGTTTGATTTTAACGGCCTCGTTGAGGGCTTTGCCGTTTCAAAACTTCGTAAGTCTTGAAATATATTTAAAGCAAAGGCCTGGGATCAAAAATCACTCTAATGGTACTGATCTTGCCATCTTTCATATGGTACCAGCCTGAACTTAAAATGGGAATTCCTCTCATGGTTACGTCGAAGAGAAGGCATGCATCATCGTCTTCTGCTACAACTTTTTTGACGTTGTATTTTAGTTTCATCCGTTCCATGTCGTTAAAATACAGGTCGGCTCCCTCGCGCGAGCCCAAAACGCCCTCAAACTTCATATCATCACATACATATTCCCTCGCGGTTTTAAAATCCTCCTGGTTAAGGGCATCTACAAAAGCAAGCAATACATCCCTGGTAACACTTGCGGGTGAATGAATTTCTGTTTTCATTTTGGTTTATTGGTTTGGTTGAATAAAGATAAAAGATTTAGGAGACTTCCTAAATCTTTTATCCTGTTTATTAAACTTTTATGCTTGTTTTTTTATAATAAAACAGGCTCCAGCTTAGTACTTACCCCAATCCTGTTCCAGGCGTTAATGGTGATGATGGCCATTATCAGCTGGGCAAGATAAACCTTATCAAACAGGGCTGCAGCAGCATTGTAGGTTTCATCGGATACTTTATTGCTGATCAGCGTAACTTCTTCGGTAAGGGCGAGTATGGCACGTTCCTGCTCGCCAAAATATGGGGTTTCGCGCCATGAAGTAAGGCCGTAAATGCGTTGTTCTGTTTCGCCTGCCTTGCGTGCATCCTGGGTATGGATGTCGATACAATAGGTACAGCCATTTATTTGCGAGGCTCGGATCTTTATTAAGTCCTTATGTTTGGTTGTTAAACCAGTGCTTTCAATGTAATGTTCCAGGGCCAGCATAGCTTTGTATGCTGCCGGATCTGCCACGTTAATTTTTGTTCTGTTGCTCATGATCTTGTTGTTTTGATATAGCAAAGTTGCGCATCAAACACCCTCAAAAAAATGAACTGTGGTTAAGAAATTAAACCTTTTTTGCCCTAAGCCTGCTTAAAAACTGTGGGGTAAAACCAAGATATGATGCCAGCATATACTGCGGCACGCGCTGTAAAAATTCAGGAAAGCGACTTGAAAAATGGATGTACCGCTCTTCTTCCGTCAGGTTAAAAATATAACCAATCCGGCATTGAGAGGCAACGTAGGCCTTTTGCATCATTATCCTGAAATATGTTTCCAGATGAGGGACCTGCTCAAAAAGCATCGCCTGGTTCTTTTCATTTAACAGCAATACCTCCGACGGTTCAACTGCCTGGATATAGCAGGTAGATGATTGTTTGCTCATTAGTCCGTCGTAGTCGGTAATCCACCAGTTCTCAATCCCAAACTGGATAATTTGCTCGTTAAGCTTATTGTTTACAAAATATAACCTTAAACACCCTTTTACAACAAAGTAATTGGCATGGCAATGTTTGCCGGCTTCCAGTAAAAATTCTTTCTTTTTAAGCTTTTTAGGTTCAAGCTTTTCACAAAGCAGCTGTTCTTCGGCTGGTGTCAGTTGAACATATTTTTTAATATGAGCAAGGAGTTCAGGGTACATGGGCAAGATTTACGAAGTTTTAAAAACTTCGTAAATCTGGTGGAAATCTTATTAATTTACAACATGAAAACTATCAAATGGGGAATTTTAGGCGCCGGGCGCATAGCCGGTAAGTTTGCGGGCGACCTTAAACTAGTTGCCGATGCAGAATTAGTAGCCGTTGGCTCGCGTACACAGCAATCGGCAGATGAATTTGGGAAGGAATTCAATATAAAAAATCGCCATGCCAGTTATGAGGCGCTGGTTAACGACCCGGAGGTTGATGTGATTTATATTGCAACACCGCATAACCTGCATTACGAAAATACCCTGCTCTGTTTACAGCATAACAAGGCTGTGCTGTGTGAAAAGCCGTTTGCCATGAATTCCCGGCAAACCCGGGCAATGATTGACCTGGCAAGGGAAAAGAAAGTATTTTTAATGGAAGCGCTGTGGACAAAATTTCACCCGCATTATAAAAAGCTGCGGGAAATGATAGGGCAGGGGCTGCTTGGCGAGATCCGGTCGGTATTGATAAATTTTGGCTTTAAACCTGCACCGCCTGTCCCGGCAAGGCTTTTTGACCCGGTGCTTGGCGGTGGTACCTTAATGGATATAGGCATTTATAATGTTTTTATGGCAATGAGCGTATTAGGGAAACCTGATGCTATTGAAGCAAGTATGAGCCCGGCGGCTACGGGTATTGACGAACAATGCGCCATATTATTTAAATACAAAAATGGCGCGATGGCGCAGTTGTTTTCAACCTTTTCGTCAAACCTTGCAACCGAGGCTGATATTAGCGGCACCGAGGGCCGGATAAGGCTTACCTCACGCTTTTATGAGCCATCTGCTACAATAGAATATTATTCAAAATATCCAGATAGCAGAGAGGTTATTCCTGTTGAAAAGGAAACCGGCTTTGGTTATCAATATGAAGCACGACATGTAAATGATTGTTTAAGAAGAGGGCTTATTGAAAGTGATGTTATCCCATTTGCTGACACTTTGCTATTGATGGAAACTTTGGATCAGATCAGAAGCATCGCAGGGATCCGTTACGCAGCTGATGAAAATTAATAAATAGACAGTGTGGCTGCAACATAAAGTAAGCGAAGGGTGTCTATTCTGTAGCATTATTATCCGCAGCCAAAACCATCCATGAAAAAAATAATCTTTACCCACCTAATACTTTCAACGCTTTTTGTTTCTGCATTTTCGCAGGATAATAAAAAAGCCGCCCGGTTAATGGAGATCAGCCAGGCTGTTGATGTTCATGGTGTTCAATTGATCCATACCAAAAACAATAAGACAGAAGAATATGACCTGGGACTAAGCGGAAACGGACCGGATAAAAAAGTAACTCCCAATACCATATTTGAAGCAGCTTCATTAAGTAAGTGTGTGTTTGCTTATGCCGTTTTGCGTTTGTATGATCGCGGCCTGATTGATCTTGATAAATCGTTATTAAGCTATATTGATAAATATGACAGGTTTGATCCTGCTGATTTGAGGTATAATAAAATCACTGCACGGATGGTGCTTAAACATAGAACAGGATTACCAAACTGGGGTGATGAAAAGGGCGCTAAACTGATGTTTACACCTGATAGCTGTTTTTCCTATTCTGGTGAAGGCTTTGTGTTTTTACAAAGGGTGGTTGAAAAGATAATCGGCAAACCTTTGAACCGAATTGCCAATGAAGAGGTGTTTGGGCCGTTAAATATGACGAGCAGCAGTTATGAATGGACCAGCAAATTTGATACGGTATCGGCCTTTGGAAACAGCGCCGGGCAAATTAACCGGCATTCCAATCAAAATGCTGCTTATAGTTTGCTGACCAATGCACATGATTATACTATCTTTTTACAGGCATTGGTAAACGGCACAGGCTTAAAGCCGGAAACGCAGCAGTTGATGCTTGAAAAAGCTACGCCGGGCAACTGGTTCGATCATAAACCCATTGAAGCTACCAATCATATCTGGTGGGGGATGGGTGTTGGAATCCAGGAAAATGAAAAAGGGAAGGCCATTTGGCATTGGGGCGACAATGGCGATTTTAAAGCATTCTATATGGTTTTCCCGGCCAGGCATGAGAGCATTGTTTATTTTACGCATAGCAATAAGGGGCTTTTTATTGCTCCTGAGGTGGTCGACCTGTTTTTAGGCAAACAAACTACCTGGGCCATAAAATGGATTGAGGAAGGATATGATTCGCCTTATGCGATTAAAAGTTTCAGGGAAGGGTTGAAGAAGCAGGGTTTTGACCATGCTGTAGAGGTCATGCAAAAGCTTAAACGGAAAGACACAGCTTTTAATTTATCTGAGCATGATTTGAATGAGTTTGGTTTTATTTTGCTGCAGCAGGATAAAAATAACGAGGCTTTGGAGATCTTCAAGCTCAATATCAGCCTGAATCCAAAAAGCGGAAATCTTTATGACAGCCTTGCCGAAGCTTACCTGAAATTAGGTGATAAAAAACTTGCTGCTGAAAATTTTAAACGTTGCGTGGAGTTAAATCCTAAAAATGAATATGCGGCGAGGCAATTGAAGAAGTTGCAGGGTGAAAATACTGTAAATAAAAATTTTTAGAAGTGGTTTTTAAAGAGCAATCAATGTGGAAGAAAAGTAAATGTTAAAAACATTGTGCCGCAAATAAGCATTGCAAAGCAAACAAACCATTTAATATCACCTATTGATCTGCCCGGTTTTAAAATGAGTTGCCTGAATGGATCACTTAGCAGCATACTCAGACCGACCAGAAAAATAAAGCCTGTTGCAAACTGAACTCCAGTCCACATTGGAAGGTTGCCATGCCAGCCCGGTAAGAAATTAAGAATGGTGGATAGGATAAATATGTTCCAAATAACCACTATAACTATAACAGCAGACTTTTTTAAAGGAAAAGCCCCGCTTGATTGTAACTCAAGAATTTCGCTTTTCTCCAGGAATGACAGAGGTGTTTTGTTGTTTAAAAAGCCAATTTGTTCAATCCTGTTAATTAGGGAAGCAGCGCTTTCTGAAGACGTGAAAATAACCTTTGAATTATAATTATCTACCCGGTGGTTAATTTTTATCCCTCGTTTAGCAAATAATCCATAAGGCTCAATGGAAATAATATCGGCAGGGGCGAAAACAAGGTTGCCAAGTATTGAGGCATTGAGTTGCAATTTATTATTAGTTACGGTCAATGTTACAAACGGCCAGGTAGCATTTGCACGCCCTATTTGAGCACCACCGGTTTCTTTTATTTCAATCATGATAAGTTTAAAAATTCATCTTCAGTCATTTCAAAATTACTTCCGAATGTGAATGTTGCGTTGCCTTCTAACAAGCCTAATTTACGTTTTTCCGGTTTAGATATCTGCTTAACGAAATAACCTATAGCTTCGCTTTTATTGTCTTCAGTTATAGCAAATTCTTCTCCGGCTTTTACCTGTTTAATTATTTCTGAAAAACTATTCTTAAACTCACTGACTGAAATTGATCTCATGATTTTTAATTTAGTGCGCTCTGTTTATTTTCAATACCCTGTGGTTGATTTTTAACCACAAAGGCAACAAATTTCATTGAAATTTTACTTCAAATATAGTTTATCCAAAAATAAATACCGTCCCCGGTCGCTCTCAGTTTCCAGTTTAGTGTTTACATCAATGTTCATGAACTTAACTTTACTGCCATTGGTATTTGGTTCCCATTTTGGCAAGCCCTTGCCATTAGGGTTACCTGTTTTTATAAAATTAGCAAAGTAGTTTTCCATTAATGCTGATACCTTGTAGTTGTCGGGCGTCCATGCATAAACTTTATTGGATTCCAGGTTACCCATGGCAAATTCAATTTCTGACGCATGTGATGCGCCAACCAGTGCTTTTGGTATTTTATCGACATTCGCGTTTACAGTTGGCTTTACTTCCGGTGGGCGCGGGGTTGAGAATATATAGCGGTAAACTGGTTTCTCGCCGGTTTTGCTTTGCAGGTCGGCCCATTTCCAGGTGCTGTAGGCGATAAACTTGTCGCTGGCTAATGCAGTTGCAGATTTAATCACCTCGTCCTGTGTTGTGCCCGGATAAAGTTTTAAAACCTCATCTGCATTATCGGCAAATTGCTGTTTTACCTTTTTTGCATAATTTTCGGCAGTTGGCATATCCATGCCGGTAAACGACCAATAAGGGACCTCGGCAGAATTCCATCCAACCAGTAATGGGACATGCGCCTGCTCACCGGCTTCAAAAATTTCTACGGGTGTTTTTGGTAAAAAATAGCCATCAACGGTAGCTGACAATCTCCATGAACCAGGTTTTGAGGCAGCCTCAAGCAGTTGGGCAGCAGGTATAGCGCGTAGTTCAGCCAGGGTTTTGGTTCCGTTCTTTTCAGCAAAACTTGCACCGTTCTTTTCCCCGTCGGCAAGCGGAATAGCGGGCAGGGTAGGTTTTATCATAGCGCCGCTTTCGCCAATGGCGCCTGCAATAAGATCTTTTGATAACGGTGATACCATTTGGGCGCACACTGCAATAGAGCCTGCTGATTCACCGGCAATGGTTACTCTTTTCGGGTCGCCGCCAAATGCTTCAATATTGGTCTGCACCCATTTTAATGCCGCGGTTTGATCAAGCAGGCCATAATTACCTGAGGCGTGATGGGCTGATTCAGCTGTAAGCTCCGGATGCGAGAAAAAGCCGAAGATTCCCAGCCTGTAGTTAATGGTTATAGTAACAATCCCTTTTTGAGCCATGCTCTCGCCATCATAGCGGGATTCTGATCCATCACCGCCTACAAATCCCCCTCCATAAAAATATACCAGCACAGGCAGTTTTTCATTTGCCGATTTTGCAGGCGTCCACACGTTAAGATACAGGCAATCCTCGCTCATGGTATCGGCACGAAAGATCATATCAGCAAATACTCTTTTTTGCATCGGCATATGGCTAAAATGATCGGCTTTGCGCACACCATCCCAGTTTGCCAGTGGCTGCGGCTCTTTCCAGCGCAGATCGCCAACCGGGGGCAGGGCATAAGGGATGCCTCTAAAGCTCCGGATCCTGGTTGCCTGGTTAAAAGTGCCTTCGAGCGTGCCATTGCTTATTTTAAGCTGATTTGTAATAGACTGCGAAAAAGCGGATGAGAAAAATAACAGCGCACAGAACAGTGAAAAAGGAGTTTTCATAATAAACGGGTTAACTGGTGAATGACTTTAATTTAGGGATTGAAAAAGTTAATTTTCTATTGTATCATTGTGTTACAATAATAATTGCTTATTTTGAGATTATCAATATTTTTTTTAGATAAATTCTTTTGTAAATGACTAAAGTTCATTCAGCCAGCGAGACCGATGAAAAAGGGGAGGGCTTTTTAAAAAACATCGCCATTGATGCGGTTATATTTGGTTTTCATGACGATCAGCTAAAAGTTTTGCTGATTGAGTATAAAGGAACCGGGCTGTTTGCCCTGCCCGGAGGATTTATAAAAACTGAAGAAGATTTAAATAGTGCTGCCTTAAGAGTTGTTAGCGAGCGGATTGGGCTGGAGGATATTTTCCTGGAGCAATTTTATGTATTTGGCGATTATTCCCGGTATAATCCGGTGCAATTTAAAATTATTATGAGCGCTAACGGGATTGTGCCTGCAGATGACCACTGGCTGTTAAAAAGATTTATTTCGATTGGTTATTATGCACTGGTTGATTTTACCAGGGCCAAACCAACGCCTGCAGCTATATTTGACAGTTGTGATTGGTATGACCTCAACAACATGCCCACATTAATACAGGATCATACTTTCATAGTTAAAAAAGCACTGAACACCCTGCGTTCAAACCTTGACCACAAAGTTGTTGGTTTGAACCTGCTTCCCCAGGATTTTACAATGGGTGATCTGCAAAAGCTTTATGAAACAATTTTAGGGAAAAAGCTGTTGCGCCCTGCTTTTCAGCGTAAAATGCTTGCTCTGGGCATACTTGAAAGAGTAGCAAAAAAATGGACAGGCGGCGCACACAAAGCGCCTTATCTGTATAAGTTTATAAATGAAATTGTTGATTTTTCATCAAAATAGTAAGTTTGACAATGAACATCCTTGAAACCGAAAGGTTATTATTCCGCAAACATATTTTAGCCGACAAGGATGCCTATTGTGCAATGGAAATGGATGCGGATATTCGCCGGTTTGTTGGCGGCTATCCGCGGACGCGTGAAGATGCAGAAAAGAGATTTGCAGGCACCATAAAACCTTCGGATGATAGCCTGCGGATGTGGGCAACTATTTTAAAGGATGAAAAAAAATATATTGGCCGCTGCGGTATTTATCCGCACTTTGATGGCCCAGGCAATCCCATTGATGGCGAAGCTTCCCTTGGACTATACATTGCAACTCCTTACTGTGGCAATGGTTTTGCAACCGAAGCCGGGAAAGGTTTTATAGATATTGGATTTAATAAGCTTAGGCTTAAGCGTATAGTAACCATGGTACAGGCCGGCAATAATGCATCGGTAAGGGTATTGGAAAAGCTGGGGTTCCATTTAGCTTCAACAGAAGAAGGGGCAAGAACGTTTTATCATTTTGTGCTGGAAAATGCAGGCTAACAGCCTTGCCGGCTTTTTGAATCAGCAAGGCTGAAATTGGATTTATTTACTTACATGTACATTCAATTTAGCGATAACCGTTGCCTTCGCTGTATCGGTTGCTGTAATCTCGATCTCGTACTTTCCGGCCTTTACTGATTTGCCCGTTATTGTTTTAGCTGTAGCATCAAACTTTAAACCTGCAGGTAATTGACCCACTGAAAAAGTTAATGTACTGTTTCCGTCATCATCAAAAAAGGTATCACCGGGGATTTGAAACGAAAATGACTTATCCACCTTCGCAACCTGATCCTTTACCGGATTTTTAACATAGGGTTCAAAATTGGTATGCTTTAATTTTTCAAACAGGGTGTCAAATCTCACCCAAAAAATAAAACAATCCTTTTCGCTGTGGCCATGAGTATAAAACAGGTATTTGCCATCGGGACTTACATATTCGCCCCAGCGATGCGCCAGGCCGTTATTGATGAGCGGCCCCAGGCTTTTTGGGTTTGTCCAGGTGTCATCAGGCTTATGATAGCTAATGTAGAGCTCGCATTCAAAATCAGGATGTTCTTTTGCGCTGATGATCATGTATGATTCATCTTTTGCCACAAAGAAATCACCATTAAAGCCGGGCGAATTTAATGGTACGCCCAGGCTTTTAATGGCAGTATCGCCTTTTGAGGCATCAATCCTTGAAAATTTACAGTTTTGCCAATCCCTGGTGCCCGAGGTGCCATTGCTGCCTGCGTAAATATTGCCACTTGTGGTTGGCATAAAATCATAAAGCCTGTAAGGTTTACGCATATAGTTAGTGGGGACTGTCCAACCTGTATCTGTGCGGTGAGTTTGAGAAATTACGTCAACACTGGGAACTTTTCCCGGGCCGCCCATAAAATACATGGTCTTATCATCAGATGAAAAGGTTGGGCCGTAATAATGAGCCAATAAGACCTGTGGTTTGTTCCATTTGCCGTTGACATATTTTACATATTTAACTTTTAAGTTTTTACCATCAAACCATGTGGTATTCTGGCTATAATAAAATTCTTTACCATCGTTCGAGAAAGCAACCCTGTCGCCGGCCCAGGCGCCTTTTTCGGCCAGCATACCTGGAGCGAATACCTTTGGCGTATCAGATGGGGGAGTTTGCCCTAAATAAGCGTCCGGGCTGTCCCAAAGCTTAGCGGGCTCCTGTTTGCAGGCACAAAGCATCGATAGTACAATAAGCAGCGTAAAAGTTAATTTATTCATGATCTTACAGGTTTATTTAATTTTAAAGATGCCGGCATGCAGTTCATTACCATCTGATCCGGGCGAAAGATTTAAATAGTTTTGAGGAACACCCTTGGCAGTAACCTCATTTAACAGCACCTGCCCGGTTTTATGGATGTTTAACTCGATTGGCGTGTTCTTTACATCAGGACCTTCAATCTCCATACCGTTAAGGCCCATGTAATATTTGTTATTGGTTATAAGTGAGTTGCTGTAGGTGTAATGATGAGTGTGCTCTTTGTCGCTCACCCAGAAATAGTTGCCGTTTGCAATTATATTATTGCTGAAGGTAAACGGCGCATTTGAACTTTCGCCATATCCATACCATATGGCGGCTTCATAAGCGCCATAAATAATGGAATGAGTGAGCGAAAAGTTTTTTAAACAGAGGAAAACTAAAATTGCATTTTTACAGCCATAAAATATGCAGTGGTCTATATTTATATCAGCGCCCTGCCCGAAAAGGGCTCCCTGGATAGCGGCTGAATTTTTTTCGCCTATAAAGTAGCATTGGGAAATTTCAAGCCCTTTCAGTTTTTCATTTTGACGCTCTATACAATAATAATATTCAATAACCGGGTTTGGATTACCTAAAAATTTTAGCCCCTTAATACTCACATTATTCCTGGCGATTTGAATGCCCACACAATATTTGAACTTTTTACCGCTATTAGTATCCGCTATAGATTGGATCACCGGCATCTTACCCGGTTGCCAGGCAGTATCATCGGGCATTATGGTTGCTTCAATTGTGAATTTTGAAGTATCTGCCATCCCATTAGGCGATTCAATGTGTAATTTGTCAATAAGACGGTATAAACCAGGCGCAAGTTTTATAGTAACTGGCTGGAGGCCTGTAAATCCGTTTGCTACACTTATGGCTTTTTGCAGGCTTGCAAGCGGATCAGTAGTAGTTCCTTTGTTCACATCATTTCCTTTATTTACGTCAACATATAAAGTTTGAGCCTTTAATTGCAGGTTTAATATCACCAATAAAACGAGTGGTAAGTATTTAATCAACTTCATTTTCGTTAGTTTTTTTCTTTTTTAAAGATCCCTGCATGAAGATCATTTCCTGCCGATGCGGGGGCGAGGTTCAGATAATTATGGGGTTGTGATCTTTCGGTTTTTATTTCAACCAGGATCACTTTACCTGTTTTGCTGATGTTGTTTTCAGTGAGGTTGCTTTTTGACGCAGGGATAAGGTCGTTAGCGATATAACCCATATAATTATCATTTTCGGTGATGAGCGAATTGCTGAAAGTATAAGCCGGCTGTGTATTATCAGGCCTAACCCAAAAGAAATTGCAATGGGTAACTATGTTATTTTTAAATACAAATGGCGCGTTGGAGTCTCCAAACCATACGGCTGATTCATAAGCGCCATAGATAATAGAATTGGTAATGGAGAGATCTTTTATCCCTTTGATCAACACCATTGCATTCCTGCAATTGTAAAATATACAATGATCAACGAAGATCCCGGCGCCATGTGTCCAGAGTCCGCTTTGCAGGCGGTTTGAGTTCTTTTCGCCAATAAAATAGCATTGGGAAACCTCCAGTCCATTTAGATTTTCATTTTCGCGGGTTATAGGGTAATAGTATGGAACATCCGGGTGGGCATTGCCAACAAATTTTAACCCTTTAAAACTTACGTTGTTTTTAGCCACCAAAAAGCTAACGCAATGTGTAAATTGAAAATTTGAATTGTTGGGTGAAACGGATTGGATCACCGGCATTTTTTCAGGCTGCCAGTCGGTATCATCGGGCATATGAATGGCTTCAATGGTAAATTTTGATGCATCATTTCCCTGTTTGGCGGTTTTTACTGTCATTTCGTGTGCAACTACATATAAACCAGGCGCCAGTTTAATAATAACCGGTTCATTGCCGCTAAAAGTATTGGCTATGGTAACAGCCTTTTCAATGCTTAATAATGGATCAGTTTGGGTTCCTTTTGCAACGTCTTTGCCTTTTAACGCGTCAACGTACAGGGTTTGGGCATTAAGGCCCGGGCTTGTTGCCAACAGGATGATTATCGATAAAAATTTTAGTTTGTTCATTTCTTTAGTTTTAAATTGCCGTAATTAATCATTGTTGATTTTTGCTTTGTGATATAAACCTACAATGGGTAATTATCTATACCAATTCATTTAAAGTTCAAGTTTTTTCAAGTTTTATCATTTTGATTTTCAATGACTTCTGATATTAAAAAACTCCTTTCAATTATTGAGCAACAGCTTGACTGGGGAGACCCATCTGCCTGGCAAAGCCGGGATTTTGAAGTCCTGAGCCAGCTGATCTATGATAAAACCAAAGTTTCGTTAAGCGAGAGCACGCTCAGAAGAATATGGGGGAGGGTTGAATATAAACACCTGCCAAGCGCTACCACATTAGATACCCTGGCACAGTTCGCCGGTTTTGAAAGCTGGCGCACATTTATTAAGCAACATACCAATAAGCCAGCCGAAATAAAAACGCCCGCAATGCAGGTTAAACAAGATGAAAGAACCGGCATTAACGTAACTTATTTGCTGTTGACCGTTATCCTGGCAATAGCAGGCGCAGTATCCTTTTTTATTATAAAAACAGCTGATAGGGATATTAACGTTGCAGATTATAAGTTCAGCAGTCAGCGGCTTACCAATGCTATCCCTAATTCTGTAATATTTAATTACGATGCTGAAAACGCCCCGGTTGATTCTGTTTATGTTCAGCAATCATGGGACCCGCATACAAAAACGCTGGTGGATAAGAAAATGCATCAGCATACCTCTGTTTATTATGAGCCAGGCTTTTACCAGGCAAAATTACTTATCGGTAAAAAAGTTGTAAAAGAGCATAAGCTAATGATCCCAACCGAGGGCTGGCTTGGCCTTATTGAGGATAACCCCGTGCCGGTTTATCTTAACCCGCAGGATTTTATAAGGAAAGACATGCTTAACCTGCCGGTTGCTGTAATACAGCAAAAAAACATGAGCATGCAGCCGAAACCAACCTATGTAAAATATTATAACGTTGGCAATTTTGCACCTGTACCGGTGAATGATTTTAGTTACAGCGCCGAAATAAAGAATGGGTATAAAGAGGGAGAAGCTGCCTGCCAATTTGCCGCTGTAGCGCTTATTACCGATAGCGGGCCTGTCATTATTCCTCTTTCTATAAAAGGCTGCGTATCTGAGCTTACCTTGTTTAGTGTTGATTGGGTCATATCGGGCAAAACGGCAAATTTATCAGGATTCGGGGTTGATCTTTCCGACTGGGTTAAGGTTTCCTGTAAAAGTACAGCTAAAACCATCAGGTACTATGTTAATGATAAACAAGTATTTGAATTTCAGCTGCCCGCCAATAATGTAAAAATTGTGGGGATCTGGTTTGGTTTCCAGGGAACCGGGGCGGTTAGAGATATCGAGCTAAAGGGGCATGATAAGATGGTGTTTAAGGCGTTTTAAACAATGCGGTGATGCCTGTTACTTCACACAAACATAGCGCAGGGTCCTCGATGAGAGACTCGCAATGCTATTAAGTTAAGAGAACGTTGGTTATAACTAACCACACAGCAACATCCAATAGCCCCACCTAAATCCTCCCCGGTAGGGAGGACTTGAAAAAAATAAACGCGGGCGAAGCTAAAGTCTCCCCAACCGGCTAATCTATGCACACAAGTTAAAAAGCCTGAAATTTGATTAATCTGACATGTTTTTTTGCCAAATCTTATACAAAACTAAGGTGTTCTGAAAAATAGTACTCAGAAAAATCAACGCCG
>JAQBOS010000579.1 GCA_028287925.1 Mucilaginibacter sp.
AAGTAAAAAGGAAAAAAAGTCTTTCAATACATAATTTTTCTGATAGAGCGAATAAGGTAAAATAAAACCTGATATAACAAAAAATATGACCACTCCCTGCTGCCCGAGGTTGGTTAAATAGTCGATAAGGAAATTTACATGAAGATCACAAATCATTTGAATATGAACAATACATACAGATAAGGCCGCAATTGCACGTAATAACACAATACTGATGATTTTAGAATTGTTCATGTGTGCAATATATAAAAACTCTTTAGGAGCGTAATTAAATTAAATCCTGTCCGTTTTCCATCCCTGCATAACTTTTCCCACTTCCTGACAAAATGCTCTTAACTAAATCTTCACACTAAAACCGTTTATTTGCGTTATTATATGTTTTATACAGAGAACGGTATTAAATGAAGCGCGCTACTAAAATAAAGATCCTTATACCGCTGGTAATTATCCTTTTTTTAGGTGCTTATGGGCGGCACAAGCATTTTAATCGTGAAATTGATATTGCCGGTAAGCTAAGTAGTAAAGAGATGAACGAGATTTCCGGAATTGCAGCTTCGGGTATAATGCCCGATATTTATTATGTGCATAATGATAGCGGCGATACCAGCCGTTTTTTTGCCATATCGCCGGATGGTAAATTAAAATCGACCATTTACTTTAAAGGTGATTTGAAAATAAAACGTGGTGTGTATGATTGTGAGGATATTGCAGCCGGTCCGGGGCCAGCTAAAAGTAAAAGCTATGTTTACCTGGGTGATATTGGCGATAATAATAGCATACGGTCATATTTAACAATATACCGTATGGAAGAAAATACAGCATGGCTAAATAATGAAAATACAACTGCTGATGCGGTTCCGCTTCATTTAAAATACCCTGATGGCCCCAGGGATGCCGAAACGTTAATGATTGACCCTATTGAAAAGCTAATCTATATTGTATCAAAACGGCAGGACTCGGTATCGGTATATACAACCCCGTTAAGTTATAAGCCCAATGATACCGTTACATTAACCCGGCGCTGTAAATTATTTTTTACAGGCCTTAAAGTATTTAAATGGATAACTGCCGGAGATATATCAAAAGATGGCTCACAAATAGTATTGAAAAGCTACGAAAAGGTTTACTACTGGAAACGTAAGGGTAATGAGCCTGTTTGGAAAACCATGCAAACAAAACCCGAAGAGCCATTGTATGTGCCTGAAAAGCAGGGCGAAGCAATAGGCTTTACACCTGATGGTAAAGGATATTATACCACCAGTGAAGGAGTGTATTCGCCAATTTATTTTTACAAAACACCGTAAGAGAGAGGTAAGAATTAAGAGACAAGAATCAGGATTGAAAAAGGAATAAACAATTGGTTAATCCACGTTCCGGGTAATAGATGTGTTTTTTTGCAATCCTGATTCTTGTATCTTGCTTCCTGACTCTAAAGTCTATTCAATAGTGTTTGAATAGTTATTCACATAATCGCGCGGGGATACGCCGGTGATGCTTTTAAATACATAATTAAAATTGGTGATGCTGTTAAAGCCGCAACTGTAGGCAATGGTTGCGATACTTTTAGCGGAGCCGTTAACCAGCATTTTACAGGCTTCGTTAACCCGTACTTTATTTACAAAATTCACCAGGGTGTGCCGGGTGTGTTTTTTAAAATACCTGCAAAATGCAGTAGGCGTAAGGTGGGCCTGCATGGCAACATCCTCCAACGTTAAGGCACTGCTGAAGTTTTGCATAATATAATTATAAACCGATGCTATGCGCATCCCTTCAGGATCAGTCATTGAAAATGCGTAGCTGCCGGACGAAAGGGGTTGCAGGTTATTTGTCGTGCTTAAAATATTTAGCAGCTCGATAAAACTATACAATTGTTCCGCGCCATTAGTTTGCTGAATGGCAGCCAGTCTGCCAGCCATAGTTGTGTACATACTATCCGGCACCTTAAATCCGCTTGGATTTTGGGTGATGAATGCTTTAACGACTTTCATTTCGGGCAGATTAAATAAGGCTGATAATTTACCGGAAGGATTAAAGAAAATGGTAACCGTATGCACTTCCTTATCACTTTCAGGCAGAAAATATGCAGGATCGCTTTTAAACAAATGGGGGAGGTTGGCGCCAATTACATAAATTTCTCCTTCCCGAAAAACATGCATGTTATTACCGGCCAGCAAAGTGCCTTCGCCTTTTTGGATCCAGGTGATCTGTGTTTCGGCATGCCGGTGCAGATAGGTGTAAAAATGCGGCAACACTTCTTCCTGCACAATGATGGAATGATCATGCGGAACAGGAATGGTGAAGGGCAGCACTTTCATGGATGTAAATTTAGTTAATTAGGTTGATTAAGTTGATTGGGTTGGATTAAGTTGAGTAAGTTAGATTAGGTTGATTGAGTTGAATAAGATTATGGAACATTTATTGTTATTTAATCAAGTTAGCTTTAACAACTTTATAGGAGTTGTCAAAGCTTTATCAAAGCGTATAATTATGAGTACTGAAAATAAAATTGAACTCCTTAAAGCCGATATCACCAAAATAATAGCCGATGCCATAGTAAATGCTGCCAATACTTCACTTTTAGGTGGCGGTGGTGTTGATGGCGCTATCCACCGTGCCGGCGGACCGGAAATTTTAGAAGAATGCCGCAAAATAGTTGCCAGGCAAGGTGGTTGCAAAACTGGCGAAGCCGTAATAACCACCGCCGGACGGTTGCCTGCAAAATATGTGATCCATACTGTTGGTCCGGTTTGGAATGATGGAAAATACCATGAGGAGGAAAAACTTGCCAATTGTTATAAAAACGCCATGCAACTGGCTATTGATAACAATTGCAGAATTATTGCTTTCCCCAATATTAGCACCGGGGTTTACAGGTTTCCAAAGAAAGAAGCAGCCCGGATTGCTGTTAATACGGTTAAAGATTTTCTATCTGAAGCAAATCAAATTGAAAAGGTGATGTTTGTTTGTTTTGATGAGGAGAATTATGGGTTGTATGAAAAGCTTATTTAACGAGCAATTTCTCCCTCATGTCATTGCGAGGTACGAAGCAATCGCATGCTATACAGAGCGATTAGAAAGGTGTAGAACATGCATAGTTCGCGATTGCTTCGTACCTCGCAATGACAATAAGGGTTTACTGATACCGGTTCGCATCAAACAAACCGGCATTAATAACCGGTTTTTCTCCATTAAAAGCATCGGCAATCAGCTTACCTGTGGCCGGAGCCAGGCTCAAACCTATCATGGCATGCCCGGTGGCAATGGCCAGGTTTTTATATTTGCCAGACATGCCGATATATGGCAAACCATCAGGCGAGCATGGCCTGAAACCAAACCATACATCTTTTTCATCAGGCACCGTCAATTTAAAATCAGGGAAGTACCTGGGGACAGATTCAACAATACCCTTTACCCGGTTCATATTTACCTGTTTATTGATCTTGCCGATCTCCATAGTTCCCCCAAAACGGATGCCGCCATTCATAGGCGTTATAGCTACCCTGGCCTCGCACAGGATGGATGGGATGATGATTTTTTTAACCGGGTCATTCACCATAAAAGAATAGCCTTTGCCTGGCATCATCGGGATATTTAACCCCGCCAGCTTTGCTATCCCGGGCGACCATGAGCCACCTGCAATCAGATAATTATCACCTGTATATGTTGTATCCTTTGTGTTTACTGATGTGATTTTACCTCTATCCTGGCTAATGCTAAGAACTTCGGTATTGCGGTGGATACGTACACCTTCGGCTTCTAAATATTTTACCAAACCCTGCATCAGCTTATTCGGCGACATGTGCGAATCGCAATGATAATGGACCGCGCCAAGTATATCCAACTCAAGATCCGGTTGTAACTTGCGGGTTTCTTCAGGCGTTAAATACTGGGCGTCCAAACCAAGATTAGTAGCTTTTTCAACCATGTGAATTTCCTCCTCTTCAACCTTTGGCGATTTAAACAGCATCAGGATGCCCTTATCCTCCAATCCAAAATCAATACCCGAATCCTTTTCAAACTCATGGTATAAATTCCTGCTTAATAGTGATATGTCCCGTAAGCCTCCGGCAGAGCGTTCCACATGCTTTTTGGTGGCGCTTTTTACAAACTTTATACCCCAGCCTATCAATTCCCTGTTTAAGGATGGCTTTACATAAAAAGGGCTTTTGCTGTTAAACATCCACCTTATACCCTGCTCAACAATACCGGGCGATGCCAGCGGCACAAAATGGCTTGGCGTAATCATCCCCGCATTGCCATATGAGCAATTGTCAGACAGGTCGCCCTGCTCCAAAATATCAACTTCCCAACCTGATTTATGCAGGTAGTAAGCTGAAAATAAACCTATAACACCACCTCCAATTATTATTGCTTTCATAATTCTTTTTAATAAAAACTATGTCATTGCGAGCGAGGAACGAGCGCGGCAACCTCGTCGCCTGAAGAGCAACCTTGCAAGTTCTGCACATTTTGACTGCTCTGTATAGCTATGCGTTTGCCCCTCTTCGCTCTTAATGACAATACTTTTTGTTTCAATCATACCACCCATCACTCAAGTCATTCCATCCGGGATTTGCGGATACGATCAAATCTATTTTCTTTTGTCTTGATCCACCTTTTAATTGCTTTTCTCTTGCAATTGCATCATGAATCCATTGATATTCTTCATAATAAACAAGCTTATTGACATCATACTTTGAAGTAAATCCATCATATACCTTGTTCTTATGCTTCCATATTCGATTTTCCAGCTCACTTGTTACACCAACATAAAACACTGTGTTCGATTTATTTGTGAGGATATAAGTGGAATACTCGTGGCTCTTCATTTAATGTTAATGGTCCAAATAAAAATTTGAGAATAGCTACGAGTTTGCCGCGCTTCGCTCGCAATGACATAGTTTTTCCTTTATATCACCTGGAACCCAAACGCATATGGGTCCTCATCATCTATTTTAATGGTATTGTATCCGTAAACCCGTGCCCAGCCTTCAATGCCGGGGATTATGGCAGGTTTATCACCTATCATCACCTCATCCTCAACAGTGCCGATAAACTGGCTGCCGATGATGCTTTCATGGATAAATTTATCACCTTTTTTTAACTTTCCTTTTGCATGCCATTGCGCCATGCGTGCAGAAGTGCCAGTGCCGCAAGGGGAACGGTCAATTGCCTTATCGCCGTAAAAAACAGCATTACGGGCAGTTGCCTCTGGCGAGATAGTTTTGCCGGCCCAAAGGATGTGCGAACAGCCATTTATAGTAGGATTTTGAGGATGAACAAAGGTGTATTTCTCATTGATCCTTTGTCTTAAAACGCGGCTCCACGAGATCAATTGATCTGCGGTATAATTTTCCAGCCCTTTAAAGTTTGGCTGGGGATCAACAATGGCGTAGTAATTACCACCATAGCTTACATCAATTGTTAGCATCCCCAGATCAGGGCATTCAACTTGCAGATTTTCAGCAGCCAGGTAGGAAGCCACGTTAGTCAGTTTTACCGATTTTACTTTGCTGCCTTCCTGTTTGTATTCAATCAGCACCAAACCGGCAGGCGCTTCCATACGTACTATACCAGCAGTTTTTGGAATGATCAAACCTTCCTCAATAGCAATGGTGATGGTACCGATAGTACCATGCCCGCACATTGGCAGACAGCCACTGGTTTCAATAAACAGCACTGCCACATCGTTTGCCGGGTCATGAGGCGGGTAAAGGATACTGCCCGACATCATATCATGCCCCCGTGGCTCAAACATCAGCCCCTTGCGGATCCAGTCGTATTCTTTTAAAAAATGCTGGCGTTTCTCGCTCATATTATTGCCCTGCAGGTTTGGTCCGCCGCCGGCTACCAGCCTTACCGGGTTGCCGCAGGTGTGTGCATCTATGCAGAAAAATGTTTTTGAAGACATTATTAGATAAAGCTTTTTTAGTTTAAAAAATGAGTTTTGTCATTGCGAGCGCAGCGTGGCAATCGCAAATTTGCAGAGCCGCTCTGTATAGTTCGCGATTGCTTCGTACCTCGCAATGACAATTTATAATGTAATAACTATTTCGTCCATTCATTGTTAAACAGCCGCCAGATCTTTAGCGGGTTGCTGGTTTTTAATTCATCAGGCAGTAATTCATCGCTCCAGTTTTGCCAGCATACCGGCCTTACAAAGCGTTTGATGGATGATGTGCCCACTGATGTAAAACGGCTATCGGATGTTGCCGGGTAAGGGCCGCCATGTTGCATAGCGTTGCCAACTTCAACCCCCGTTGGCGGGCCATTAAGTATTACGCGTCCGGCACGGTTTGTTAGCTTGT